>CAJQNM010000510.1 GCA_905479665.1 uncultured Saprospiraceae bacterium | reverse complement strand
ATATAATGGACAACGCAATGATATCAACTCTTCAATTTAAGGCTGTGGAGGTCGATGGTCAAACCATATATACGCCTGTGGTGCTTTAGTCTAAAGGTTTGAATCACGATCATCGCAAGCCCAAGTTGGTTGCAGTTGGACTTTATTCACCAGGTACTGGATTTACTCGCATGTTCTTCGAAGTCCTCAGAAGGCTGTCTTCGGATTTTACAATCCATTGGGTTGGAATAGGGAATAAAGCACCACTGAAATTACTAGAGGGTATTTATCTGCATTCGTGTAATTTGCATGGCGGTGACATCTACGGCGGGTACCAGGCACATGATCTAGCACACGAAACCGGAGCGAAAGTCATTCTTTTATTAAATGACCTTTGGATGCTGAAAAACTATAGCAGTTCCCTTATTTCAGCAAATTCAGCATACCAAGTTGCCGCTTATGTTCCACTAGATGGTAATATCCATTGCAATGCAGTATTTGGCGATTTGGAATTTCTGCGAGCCATCTATGCTTATACTCCGAAGACTGAAAAGCAATTAAGAAAGAAATTCTCGGCCGGACATGAATTGCGATTTAATCACTTTGCTCATGGCATCAATAGAACACAGTTCCATCCTCTCCCAAATCAGCAAGACGTCAAACAACAGATTTTTGGAAATTGTGCAAAGACCAACACAGTTTTCATTCTTAATGCAAATCGGATCAATGAGCGGAAAGATTTAGGCGTCGGCATTCAGGCGTTTTCAGATCTACCTCATGTTCAAAAACAACGGAGTTTTTTAGTCATGGACGTTCCTAACTCTCATCCAATAAAAATGGACGAACTAAGGTCCGTGATTGCTAGGTATCAACTTGCCAATAAAATCATAATTAATCCACTTGGAAATGGCTACCTGACAGACGACGACCTTAATAAATTATATTGTGCATGCGACATCGGTGTGAACACCAGCTTGGGAGAGGGCTGGGGCATGATTAATTTTGAACATGCAGCCACCGGAGCAGCACAACTGGTGCCGGATCACAGTGCACCCAGTGAATTGTGGCCCAAATCTCTCCGAATTAATACCAAGGAATCCGTAAAGCTATCAACCAGCGCGCTTGAGATGAAACGTGTCGATTCTACAGATCTCACAGACAAACTAATTAAACTACTTTCATCCAATCAAGAGCTTAAATCAGCGAAACAAAAGAGTTTGGCCGTTGCAAATAACAGAGCTTATGATTGGGACGAAATTGCTGATCGCTGGAAAGATGAATTAACTGAATTAATTGATTGTTATTAATGAACCCAGGAATCCTTTAGAAATCATAACTAATTTTCCTGCCGATTCCATCGTAATTCCTAATTCCATGATACCTTCGTAAGTACAACTCATACCTCTGGCTCCACAAAAAAAAATATCTATCTTTGATTAAATTATACAAACTTCGTGCCTCTAACTCTGATGAAAAATGGCCCGAGCCATGAACAAACACGTTGAGAGGCATTTTAATAGAACGAACAACCAGAGAGTACTGAAGCAATGGAAATCAATATACGTGAGGAGTATCAGGCTGACCATGATGCAGTCTTTGCGCTAATTGAGAAAGCCTTTGAAAAACTAGCATTAAGCGACCACCGAGAGCAATTCCTTGTTCAGAGACTCAGAAAATCAGCTGCATTTGTCCCTGAACTGTCAATGGTAGCTGAAACAGAACGTAAAATTGTAGGGCATATTTTGCTTACTAAACTGAAAATAAAGAACGGACAAGATGAATTTGATTCATTAGCTCTTGCCCCAGTTTCTGTCCTTCCAGAATATCAAGGCAAAGGAGTTGGTAGCATGCTGATACAGGAAGCTCATAAAAAAGCAAGAACATTAGGATACCAATCCATAGTATTGCTCGGACACGAAAAATACTATCCGAAATTTGGTTACAAGCCAGCTCACAACTTCGGGATTGAATGCCCTTTCGATTTGCCAAAAGAGAATTGTATGGCAATTGAATTGACTGAAAATGGACTTGATGGAGTTTACGGCACAGTTGAATATGCGAAAGAATTTAGTGAATGAAAAATACAACACCACAGCCAGCACAAAAAAGGTCTTGAATGTTACCTTCTTGTTCTCTAGCACGCCTCAGATAGGCCCGCATCGTGTTACGAGCGGTACCCGTTTCTCTGTTCACTTTAATATAGATGCGGGCGACGTTTGAAATCACCCATAATATTACGATCTTTAGAACAATGACATAAGTGGTATAAGCGTAGCACCGTCTGACCAAGCTGCATGCATTACTATTGTATCCAATTTCAAAAAATGAATCATATAAGCAACTCTGAATGACTGCAACACCTTCCCCCTTATTTATTATCCCTGTACTCCCCTCTTCTGATATTGAGCGCGACTTAAAATGGTATGAAAAGCAAGCTGGTTTCAAGTACGTTTTTGGTGATGAAGGCTATGCTGGGTTACAGCGTGAGGGCCATGAAATCCATCTGCAATTCCATCATGGAAACGTAGATGACCCAATACACGCTTCAGTAATCAAATTCTTTGTCAAAGATATTCGGCCCTATGTTGAAGAGTTTGTAAGGCGTGGCACTATCTCATCTGAAAAGTTACGTGAAAACACACCCTGGGGCACGCATGAATTTGGGTTTTACGATTTAAATAAAAATGCCATTTTTATTGTGCAAGATGTATGACGAGCACAGAGATGGGTAGTGTTGGCCGACCGGATGAAGCCGCTTCCTTCTTGGCCTGGCGATGCTGCGTCCCCAGTGACCACTGGCATTGACGCATCTGGGCAATATCTGACATCGTCTACCGGTGCAAAACAAGCTGTCACAATGCAAATCGCATTTTCAACATTTCTATTTTCTATTGGTCTCCTGTAGCTGTTTGGCATAATCGAGTGATTCTCGCACTGAGCGGTAGCAAGGTCCTGTGGACCATTGCCTCTGTGTTAGCTGTCATGTGGAGGAAATACATCCCGGCTTGAGCCCTCCAATATTTCTCCGGTCTCTAATGGAAATCACTGCATCAAACTAAGCAATCTTTGCATGGAAATGCGGTGGATTACAATGTGATAAGTGAAAACGTATCCTATTTAGGTAATTAAGATACGATCTTTTAGACTGTCTATCATTACCAGCTAACAAGAAGAATGTAGTACTTGAGTGGGCGAGCAAAAATCGAGAAAATCTAGAGGCTATCTGGAGTGAACTGAGAAAGTTTGGATGATGAAGAAATATAGAAGAATCCCACGAATCATTAAGATTAATAAAATCAAAGGATTCAAGATTCATTGTGCTTTCAACAATGGAGAGTACCGCATTATCGATTTTGAGCAACTCTTTAAGACCTGGAATACGCATGAGGGGGATTTTGACTATCCACTAACCAAACTCCGTGAACTTAGAAAAGTGCAATTGATTGACAGGACTCTCTGCTGGCCTCATATTACAAGAGAGATCTCAACTCCAGACGGCCGAACTTATGAAACTTATCTTGATTTGGACCCAATAGTCCTCCATGAGAACAGCATGCCAGATGAAAAAGCCAACCGAAGATATCACATAGGGAAGCTACCTAGAGAAGCTCGACTAAATGCTGGCCTAACTCAAGAACAACTAGCGATCCGATCTGGTACCACTAAGAATTATATATCTAGAATAGAGAACAATAGATCAGACATAGAACTACGAACCTTACGTAAGATAATCGAAATCAGACTAGATCGAAATCTGGAAATCGCGGCAACTTGATACCCCCCAGCTAACATGCGATAATGAGATCAGCTGGGCTATTGCCACAGCCGCTCCATATTACAGAGCTGTTCTACATTAGTAGATAACTTAAAATTGAAAAATAGAATGATCATTTTTGATTTTCGAACTACAATCAGAATGCTTTTTGCCATCTGTCTTCTTAGTTCAGCTTCCCTGAGAGCTATTACAGTACAGGGCACCCTAGAATATAGTGAAGAGAGCACAGCCTAGTTCTGACTGATTTCTGGGCTAAGGTTAGGGTCGACCCAAACTCAAAAATGTGGTCTTATCCTACATATATGATACTAGGTCGGGACGGTAACGTAAAAATTCCCAGTGCAATGCTACCAAGTGAGGGCGGCGGATTATACAAACAAATCATCGATGTCTTGAATGACAGCTAAGTGTAGAACAACGCATAAGACTTTCCCTCCTTCGTCAGCGGCATTAAGGTGAAGTGACAACAGGCCATCTGCTATTATCCCAAAGTTGAAATAGCTGCTTTCATATACCCCATGGCGTAGGCCATTCCGGCATGCCAAGGAGCATCGCAAGTCATTTGAGGAGTATGGTCCGGAATCAAGACACCGTCGAAGTTATTTTTCTTCAGTATCCTAATGATCTGCAACATGTCGATATCTCCTTCATCAACAAAAACTTCCTTGTAGTTAGGCACCTTGCCTACGATATTTCTGAAATGGATATAGCCAATTTTCCCCTGTTTGCTGTATGTGTCCGTGGCCTCATACACATCCCCTTCTGTCATCTCGGCAATTGAGCCCAGGCAAAATTCAAGAGTGTTAGAGGGGCTGGGATGCATGTCAATTAACTTCTGATACATGTTTGGTTGGTAGACCAGCCTAGGTGTTTTCCTAACGTAGGGCAAAGGCGGATCGTCCGGATGAGCGGCCATTTTCACACCGGCCTTTTCAGCAACTGGTAAGATCTCGTCGAGAAAATATTGTAGCCTGCTCCATAGTTCCTCATGTTCTATACCTGGTAGTCTGCCTTCCGGCGCATTTTCATCATACACCATATTCCAGACCATACCATTCGGAATGGGAGTATCATCTCCCCCATCCATACCGACAGAAATGGCTTCTCCTCGTGCATAAGGACCCTGCGTTCTTGCAGCCACACCTGCCAGCGAAAAATTATACCCAAAAATAGGTATGCCCACTTCACCCACATTCCGAATAAGTCGTTTCAGGTTTTCCATTTGTGCCTCCTTTTGCGGACCATCCAACAAGATGTCATACCAGTGTGCAGGATCAAAATTTTCAATGGCCTCCAATTCCAGGCCGTGTTCATTTATCTCTTTTTTAATGGCAAGGAGTTCGTCCAACGTCCATACCTCATTTTCTTTACCTGCCTTTCCCCATCCCGTTACACCTCCGATGGGTTGGTCCGCATGGTCTTTGCTGTGTCCGAAATAGTCAACCAAATGAATGACGAGGTGTGTTGCACCGCATTGCTTTGCAAACTTATAATGGTCGTTGGTCAGCATGTGCCTGTATAGGCCAAATCCTAATTTCATAGTTACTGGTTTTCAATTAAGAAGGCGCTCATTGCTTCTTCCGTGTAGTCGCTAAATTTTTCGATAATCTCTTTTTCATCCTCATTTTAATCCCCTGGCTCCCCTTCGGATCTTTCAGGATAATCCTTTTAAGGTGACTACTTTTTGTTCGTTTTTCATTGGCTGCTAATCTGGAAACACAAGGCAAACTGGCGATAATATATCTTTGGTTCGATTCACCTCTGTCAATCTTCCATCCTCTTCAATTTTATAAACTACTGTATCATGTGAATCCTGATGGCATGCGATCAGCCATTGGCCGTCCGGGGAAATAGTAAACTCCCTGACCCCTTCACCTCTGGTGTACTGAAAATCGATGGTCTTTAAAGTGTTCTCTTCTATTCTGAAAATAGTGATGGCACCGAGTTGCCTGTTCGCTGCGTACAGGTATTTGGCATTGGGATGGATGCGTATGGCCGAACCTCCTGCTTCACCATGGTAATCATCAGGAAGTGCATGGTACGTGTGGATCTCCGTGAATGTATCGTTGTTGCTTTGCAGCACCGAGATGTCACCGGTTAACTCATTGAGAACATAGACCAAACTGGCATTAGAATTAAATACCAAGTGGCGAGGCCCTCCACCTGTTGTCAGCTTACAATCTTTCACCTCGTTGGGCATCAACTCTCCATCTTGCATCCGATATGCTTTGATCGTATCGATGCCCAGGTCGCAAACATAGATGTCCTTCATGTTTGGATGTATAGCCACCTGGTGGGCATGCGGCCCTTCCTGCCTTGCATCATTAATACTCGACCCATGGTGGCGATGATCCTTCGTGCATTTTTTTAGTCGTCCGGAACGGTCTAGCGGAAATTGAAGCACATTACCGGTCATATAACATGCCACCAGGACATTCGATCCATAGGTTACCAGATGACATGGGTACCCGCCGTTGATATCCTGTTCGTTTAAAAACTCCAGTGAATAATCTTCTCTTATTCGATAGGCTTTGGCCTTGGGTTGATCCTTGGCATCCAACTCCGTATGGCAGTACAAGAACTGGTTATCTTCACCAATGGCCAGGTAGCTTGGATTTCGCACATATTCCGTGTGCAAGACATCGAGTTCACCGGTCTTAGTGTTTAATCTAACCGTATAAATGCCGCGGCCAATACCTCCAAATCCGGGAATCGGATATTCTGTATAACTGCCAATGAAAAATGTCAAGATCTTTGGTTTCATGTTTTGTCGATAAATCCTTGGCCTCGTTCCTGTGTTTCGGCACGTTCTTCCTCGAGTTTTTCATCAAATGGCCTCTTTACTTTAAATTCCCAGAAAACCGTTGATACTCCACTTGTCCTTTTTCAGTTAAGTAAGGATAAATGGTCTGATTGATTATTTCCAAGTACTTAGGAATGCTGCTTGCAGTCACTAAGTTCTCGGCAATCTCAGCGGAAGAGACCCAAAAATCACCAAACATCTGAAAACGGATATACAAATTTTCATATTCATTGGGTAGGCGTTCTTCTCGCATGTATCCAGTTTTGATCAACACATTAAAAAAATCTAAGAATTGCTGTTCTCTCATTTTTTGTAGCTCTTGAAAGTGAGCTCTTATCCTGTGGTTTTCTCTCATGATCTGGGTGAAGTCCAACATGATGAATCGAAACTCAAACAACTCATAGATCACCGATCTATTTGTAGCCACTAAATAACCCAGCATGCTGTCTTCACTAATTGGTTTTGCCATATGGTTGCTAATGTTAGCGACTAGTCGATAGTATAGGGCTTCAATAATATCTTCTCTTTTCTTAAAATGGTAATTCAAATTCCCTTGACTAATCCCCATTTCAATGGCAATCGTTCTGAGCTTGACCTTTGCCAATCCTTGCGTATTGAAAAGCTCAAGGGCGGTATCCAAAATAAGCTCTTTCGTTTTACTCATACAATTCAAATATAAACTTTTTAGTAAACTTGACCTAATCGAAGTTTTTTAGTACTTTTGACCTAAACTTATCATGGGCCATGAAGCAGATAACCATAATTGGAGCAGGAATAGGCGGCTTGACGGCCGCGATCGCTCTGCAACAAAGGGGTTTTGAAGTAGAGATTTTTGAAAGCACTCCTGAATTCGGCAAAGCCGGGTCCGGTATTAATCTCGCTATAAATGCAATGCAAGTGTTTAAAAGGTTGGGCCTGTATGATACTATTCTAGAGCATGCACATATTACCCATAGCATGAACATTAGAACCAAGAATCTGGGATACCTTGCCGTGGCTCCTCTTTCCAAATTTGAAACTGAGTTTGAGGTGAAAAGCGTCGCTATTCACCGAGCTACATTGCACAAAATCCTGATTCAACAGATAGGTAACACAGGCAATACCAAAATTCACTTGAACAAAAAATTAAGGTCTTTGAAACAAGACAAAGAAACGATTGACCTGCTATTTGAAGATGGAACTGTGCATACTTCTCAGATAGTAATTGGCGCAGACGGCATACACTCAGTGGTACGTGCGTCGATCTTTAATGACTCCGAACTTCGTGATGCTGGACAGATTTGCTGGAGAGGTATTTCTTCTGCAAGTATTAGCCCGGAGCACAGAGGTGAGTTGAATGAAATTTGGGGGAAAGGGAAAAGGTTTGGATTTGTTCATATTAAAGAAAATGAGATCTATTGGTTTGCGGTTATGAATAAGAATACGCTCATGAAACAGGATCTTGATTTGAAAGACCTGTTTTCAGACTACCACCCTACGGTGATGACCATAATTGGAGGAACACAAAAAGAAAATGTACTACGCAATGAAATCTGGGATCTCAAACCAATCGCAACGTGGTATCATGGCAATGTGTGCCTACTGGGTGATGCCTGCCATGCTACTACGCCAAATATGGGACAAGGTGCAGTCCAAGCTGTAGAAAGTGCAATGGCATTAAGTATCTGCCTTTCTGAAGAAAGTAAGATTGAAGAGGCGTTTAAGCGCTATCAGAAAATCAGAAAGAAGAAGGCAAACCACATTACCGATACAAGCTGGAGAATCGGAAAACTGGCTCAAGTCAATAATCCGATTGGGGCATTGTTGAGAGATATGCTTCTCAAAATAACTCCTAGAGCAGTCATGGAAAAACAAAATAGAAGAGTATTTGAATTGAATTATTAATGAGTATAGTAATCAAAAAAAAGGCACGTAATGAAGATTTTTATGACAGGTCCTACAGGGGTATTGGGCCGAAGAGTGGTAAAGCTACTGGTTGACCAGGGCCATCAGGTGGTTGGGCTTGCAAGAACAAAGGCTAAAGCAGAGCTGTTAAAAACAATGAAGGCAGACTTTGCTCAAATTGATCTATTTAATGTGGATGAGCTTGTTGAAGCGACTAAAGCATGTGACGCCATTTTTCATCTAGCAACTAGTATTCCACAAAAGCCCATGCCCAAGTTGAAAGATTGGCAGATGAACGATAAAATAAGAGTAGAGGGGACAAAAAATCTGATAGTCGCTGCTCAGCAAAACAACATTACCAAATTTATTGGGCAAAGTATAACAGCATTGTATGGTCAGCAGAAAGGAAGAACTGTGCATGGCAATACTTCTATTCCCAAAAGCCAGATTAAGATGCTGGAATCTGCTGCTAAAATGGAGGAAATCATTGAGCAGGGTATGGGAAATAGCCACATCATTTTACGATTTGGCACATTCTATTCTGCAGATGCTTATCACACACAAGACATGCTCCATAACATTAAGAACGGGAAGCTGCCACTGATTGGCAGAGGGGATTTCTATTGGAATTTTATTCATGCTGATGATGCGGCTTGTTCGATCGTATTTTTTCTTGAACACTTTGAGAGTATGAAGGGAAAAACCTTAAATGTGACCGACTTTCAACCGATCGAAAGCCGTGAACTATTGGCCAAAGTTAGAATGCTAACACATGGAAAGAAACCCATGAAGTTGCCTCATTGGCTAGTGAAATTAGTTTTAGGAAAAGATGTGTATGGTTTTCTGACCAACTCATATCGAATCGCTAAAGACTCAGAACTTAATGGGTTCGAACTTCGCCGAAAAAGCTATTTGTCGGAAATTGAAAGCATAGTCCCAATTTATTCATTAGATTATCTGCTACAAGACAAAATACCCGAGAACTCAAGGACGTCCTGCAATTTTCCTTTTCACCGTAAGAATGCCTACGATTGCGAGGCAAAATCACAGTGGAGCCCTTGATTTCATTGATTTTTTGACTTTCGCTACGAAAACCCAATGCATAAATTGGAATAATAAATGAAATATGATGGAAAAATACATTTGGGTCTTTGGATCATTCGTCTTTGCATTTTTAGGAACGGCACATTTAGTTTACACCTTTTTTACAAATAAATTTTCATCCAAAACGGAGCGTGTTATCATAGAGATGAAATCTTCATCACCTATCTTAACAAGAGACACTACCATGTGGAAAGCATGGATCGGATTTAATGCAAGTCACAGTAGTGGAGCTATGTTTATTGGCATTACAAATATGTATTTGATGCAATTCTATTTCGAAATACTTCAAATAGACCCATTCTATATTTGTTTCAATATCTTAACGGTGGGGTTTTATTTATGGCTAGCCAAGAAGTACTGGTTCAAAATTCCCTTTCTGGGAATTTTATTGACCTTGATATGCTACGTGACTACATTCATAATTATTCATCTGTAAAACAGCTATGCATTTACCCATAGGATATCATCGTTTTCATCAGAATAAATTTATCAATTATCAATTGAATAGGTGGCACTCACTAGGCTATTCACGAAAAGATGATATCGAAGACATTGGTTCTAAAATCAGGACCTTTAAGGACTATGTGTCTGAATTTACATTGGCTTCAAAACAGGCGATTCAGGAAAATCGACTAAAAGAGGCAAGTACTTATCTCAGAGCAAGTGAGTTTCTAATTTCTCCCGATGATGATCGTAAAATTCCAACTTACAATAAATTTATTCAACTTTTTGATCAAGCCTTTTCAGATGAAAATTTTGAGAGGCACAAAGTGAAATATGCGGAAGGATTCTTGTCAGTAATTAAAGTTCCTTCCAAAACTTCAGAAGTAAAAGGAACCATTATTGGCTGTGGAGGTTTTGATTCCTTTATTGAAGAATTTTATCGTATTTGGGATTTTTTTGCAGAGAATGGATATGATGTAATTGCATATGAAGGGCCAGGTCAAGGTGGAAGCTTACGAGAATACGGACTCCCTTTTGATCATAACTGGGAAAAACCAACTTCGGCAGTCCTTGACTATTTTGAGATTGAGAATGTTACAGCTTTGGGCATCTCAATGGGTGGTTATTGGATAATGCGAGCCTCGGCCTATGAGAAGAGAATAAAAAGAGTAATTGCCATGCCACCGGTTTACGATTGGTTAGAAATGACGAGTCCCATAAATCAAAAAATTGCGAAATGGATGTTAAAACATAGGAGAATCAGCAATATTCTTGTGAGACTAAAAATGAATGTGACGATTCTACGTCATACCATTAATCAAGCTTTATTCATACAGCATAAGAAAGAACCTATCGATGCTATACAATGGATGTTGGGTATGAATAAACATCATATTGGGAGTCATCTGATAGATCAAGACGTCCTACTGCTTGGAGGTGAAAATGATTCATTTCAACCTCCACAACTTTTGAGAAAACAAAAGGAAGCTTTGGGAAACGCAAGATCTATTACCGAACGTTGTTTTGTGGAATCAGAACATGCAGGCCAACATTGCCAGATTGGGAATATTGATTTGGTATTGAACACCATGTTGGATTGGATAAACAAAAAAGGGCGCAACCCATCCCAGGAGCAAAGGCCAATCTGAGGCAGGACTCCATCATTTAGTTTCTTACACAAGAGTGACTAGCGATTCCTGGAATACATAAGAGTATGACTCAGATCAGAAAGGTCCGAGAGAGACACATCTATCCATCTCTCTTCAATCTGACTATAGCCAATTCGCGATCCACACAGTCGTTATGCATGCGCTGCCATGATAGGTTACCGACGATAGGCGCGGATCTATTCCGCGCTGGTTTCGATAAATGGAATTTTAATCAAGGACCCGCGCAATAGATGCGCTGCCATGATTGGGTTATCGACGATAGGCGCGGATCTATTCCGCGCTGGTTTCGATAAATGGAATGTTGAGCAAGAACTGCGCAATAGATGCGCTGCCATGATAGGGTGCCGACGATAGGCGCGGATCTATTCCGCGCTGGTTTCGGATAAATGGAATTTTGATCAAGAACTGCGCAAT
>CAJQNM010000509.1 GCA_905479665.1 uncultured Saprospiraceae bacterium | reverse complement strand
ACAACGCTAGCCATCTCACTTATTGTACAAACATACATCCAGGTTCAGATTGGAAAAGTACTTTTGATAGTCTGAAAGAATATGTGCCAGGGATAAAAGCCAAAGTCTCAGGGGATGCATCCTTCGGCTTGGGTCTGCGATTGTCTAATAGGGCTAGCGAAGAACTTAGTCAAGGGAGTAATCTGGCTGAATTCAAACAATGGCTGCAAGAAGAGGATGCCTACGTATTCACAATGAATGGATTTCCCTATGGAAATTTTCATGACGAACGGGTAAAAGACAAAGTTCATGCCCCTGATTGGACAACCAAAGAACGCGTAGTTTATACAAAACGTCTCTTTGAACAATTGGGAGATTTGATTCCCGAAGGAATATCAGGAGGTATATCCACATCCCCTATTACGTACAAATATTGGCATGATTCAGAAGCTGCAACACATGAGGCTTTTGAAATAGCTGCGGCACACTATGCAGAAATAGTTTTGCAGCTTCATGAAATAGAGAATACCACCGGTAAGTATTTACATCTGGATATAGAACCCGAACCAGACGGACTATTGGAGAATAGCGACGAGGTCTTAGCTTTCTTCGACTCCTACTTAATACCGATTGCAACCCAAATAATAACGGAACACCTAGGAAAAGATGGATCTGAAGCAGAGAGAATAATAAAACGATACATCACGGTCTGCTATGACATTTGCCATTTTTCTTTGGCCTTTGAAGAACCAGAGGATACTTTTCAAAAATTTAGAGACGCGGGAATCAAAATTGGAAAAATTCAGGTAAGTGCAGCCTTGAAAATCATTTTCAACGAAAATGACCGTGATGCTATTTGGGATTCGCTTTCGCGTTTTGATGAGCCTACGTATTTGCATCAGGTTACAGAAGTAGTTGAGGGAAAGGTGAGAACGTATAATGATTTGCCCATCGTGCTGGAACAGAGGGCAGTCTTTTCTGAGCTTCGAGCTCATTTTCATGTTCCGATTTTCTTAGAGGAGTTTGGCCAATTGTTTTCTACTCAAGACCATATCAAAAAAGTGGTCGAGTACCTGAAAACAGATCAGATTTCAGAACATCTAGAAATTGAGACCTATACTTGGGATGTGCTTCCAAAAGAATTGAAAAGAGACTTGTCAGAATCTATTGTTCGTGAAATCGAGTGGTTAAAAGAGAGGCTTTAAACTGATGCAAAAAACAGTTGTCATTAATGTAGTAGGATTGACCAAACGACTTATTGGGGCACATACTCCATTTATCAAATCATTCCACGACAAAGGAAAATCCTCTTTTGTCACTCCTGTACTACCGGCCGTAACATGTTCTTCACAATCTACCTACTTAACCGGAAAGTATCCATCAGACCATGGCATTGTCGGCAATGGTTGGTATTTTAAAGACGAATGCGAAGTCAAGTTTTGGCGACAATCGAATAAGCTGGTCCAAAGTGAAAAAATATGGGATAAACTCAAAAGAGAAAACCCTGACTTCACTTGTTCTAATATGTTCTGGTGGTATAATATGTATGCCTCTACGGACTATAGTGTTACTCCCCGCCCAAATTATTTAGCGGATGGAAGAAAGACTCCCGATTGCTATTCGTACCCAGCAGGCCTACGGGATATCCTCCAGAACGAATTGGGCACTTTTCCCTTGTTTCACTTTTGGGGTCCGAAAACATCGATAAAATCAAGCCAATGGATAGCAGATGCTACCATAAAGACGGATCAGTTATATGATCCGACGCTGACATTGGTATACCTCCCTCATTTAGACTATAGTCTGCAGAGGCATGGACTTGATTTTGAGATCATATCAAAAGATCTGAATGAAATAGATGGTGTAGTAAAACAATTGGTTGAGCACTATCAGAAAGATGATACGAACGTCATTTTACTGTCAGAATATGGCATTACCAACGTTGATAACCCCATTCATTTGAATCGGGTTTTAAGGGAGGAAGGATACTTAGACATACGAATCGAGCGGGGTCTAGAGCTTTTGGATGCAGGTGCGAGTAGAGCATTTGCCGTAGCGGATCATCAAATAGCCCATATATATTTGAACGATAAGTCCCTGTCTGAGAGCGTCAAAAAGCTGCTTGAGAAAGTCGCCGGTGTTGAAAGGGTTCTTGCAGGCGAGGAGATAAAGGAGGCAAACCTAAACCATGACCGTTGTGGAGACCTTGTCGTTGTCGCAGATGCCCGATCATGGTTTACCTATTACTTTTGGATGGACGACAGCAGGGCACCCGACTATGCCAGAATGGTGGATATCCATAAAAAGCCTGGCTATGATCCGGTGGAAATGTTCACTGATCCCGAAGATATGTTCGTTATGCCCAAAGTCATAGGAAAACTGATCAAGAAGAAGTTGGGTTTCAGAACGGTACTGAATATTATACCTTTGAAAGCGGAGTTGGTAAAGGGCTCTCATGGAAGAATTCCGGAAGATTTTGATGACTATCCGATTCTGATTACCAATAACAATAAATACCCTCTTGAAGAAAATATTAAGCCAACCCAAGTTTTTGAAGTAATCGAGACTCATGTGGGTATTTAGTAGATACGTACCATGAAATAAAAAGAAATAAGCAGATGAATCAGAAAATGAAAAAATTCTTTTTGAGCTACGTAATCGGAGTGAGCCTTACAGCTATGATCAGCACCTGTTCGTGCATTGCTCAAGAATCAATTACGCACTCCTTTTTTGTTGCGGGTCCGAATTTTACGGGAATTATTGGTGAGCAGGGTGAGGTGATCTGGGATTCGGAAAGGGCAGGTGCTCGAGATGGCTGGGTGCTTGAAAATGGCAATATCTTAATCTGCTGGTCTGATGAGGTAAAAGAATTTAAGGATCGATCGGAAGTAGTATTTCATTATATCCTGGACACAACCTACAATCAAGAACTCGGTACGGTACAAAGACTGGCCAATGGATATACCCTTATCACCGAGCTGGGTGATCATCCGCGCCTACTGGAAGTGGATGGGGATGGCCAGGTGATGGTCGACGTGCCTCTGCAACCGGAAACCGACAACGGCCATATGCAAACGCGCATGGCACGGAAATTAAGTAATGGAAATTATTTAGTTCCGCACTTGCTTGCTTTCAAAGTCAAAGAATATACCGCGTCAGGTGAAGTGGTAAACTCTTTTCCTACGGACATGGATCATCTCGGTGGGCGAGATGCAAAAAATTGGCCCTTTACCGCCATTCGTCTTAGCAATGGAAATACACTGGTTAATCTTACCAATGGCAACAAGACCGTCGAAATGGATGCCTCGGGACAGGTTGTCTGGAGAGCTGACAACGATGATTTTGATGGTGCCCCATTTGATGATCCCTGTGGTGCCCAGAGACTACCCAACGGAAATACGGTGGTAGCGAGCTATCATGCCAAGGAGGGCATCAAACTTTTCGAAATTACCCCTGAAAAAGAGATGGTCTGGTCGTACACGGGGGACTATCGAGTGCATCATTTCCAGATATTGACCACCAATGGAGTGGAGCTGGAGGGCGTGCCTCTGAAGTAAACAAGGGGCTCAAAGCCAGTATGTGTTTAGCGACTTCCCGGCCCATCCAAATCAATCCAAGGGGGCCAGACCCCTTGTGTATTTCTGCGCCTTCCATGCTGGTCAGGCGAGGTGGTTCAGCCCCCTATTATTCGGGCTTTCAGCAACAATATGTGATGGCAGCATATCCCTCCTTCATCGAGAGACGCTGCATACATTATCCGTTGAACAAACCCTCATGATTTTCACCTCTTAATCCCCTGATTTTCACTCCTATATGCTGACAATTCAAGA
>CAJQNM010000508.1 GCA_905479665.1 uncultured Saprospiraceae bacterium | reverse complement strand
CAAATCGTTGCAAGTCATATATATGAGACCGCATAAACCACAAGGAAATTGATGCTAATAGTTCATAGGACAGAAGCCCTGGTACTCATGAGACTGCTCAGAAAGTCCCTTAGATCTAAGAAGCAAGACCTACATCGCTTTTGAATAGTCGACAGTCCACGGTTGACAGCAATCAATCAAGTGAATACCTCACACCCATATTGACGACCGTACCCAAAAAACCAAATTGGTTCACCTCCCACGGCCATTGAAAACGACCACCTAAATCCGTCGAAAAATCACTCCCCGGATCGATTGGATCAGGATAAACATTAAATAAGTTGTTGACCGTAATGTCTAATGAAAGTTGACGATTTACTTCATATCCCAGTATCAAGTCAGTCACTACCTTGCCACCGAAAGTCTGATCATTATTAGGGTCCGTGGCGTGCTGCCAGGTGACCTCGCCGAAATAGGTGTTGTTTAGACTAGCACGGAAGCCAGATCCTGAGCGCCAGGTCATCCCCGCCAGCGCTTTAAATCCAGGTCGGGCCGACGTAATCCTTGATTGCTCCTTACGACTAAATATTTCATATCCCACATCACCAACTACCCCCGGTGAAGTGATTTCATCGTTTTTGATCTCGGTTTCATTAAAATTCATCGATAATGTAAAATCAAATGAATTTCCCCCACCGACTCGGGCGCCTCGATAGTCCAATACTAAGTCTAAGCCCTGAGTACGAGTATCCAGCGCATTGACAAAGTATTTAATACTCGTCACATCGTTGTCAATAAGAATTTGCTCGACAGGGTTAATTGCATCCTCGTCCCCATCGAAGCCAATTTCGCCGGTAAACAATACCCGATTATCCACCGCAACATTGTAATAGTCCGCCGTCACTGAAACATGATCAGACAACCGGTAGGTAATTCCGGCGGTGACGTTAAAAGAGGTCTCAGCGTCGAGAGCAGGTACCTGCAAGCCCTTGATAACAGGACTCACATTATTAAAAGTTCCTTGATTGGAGACCGTGCCCCCCGAGATGAGTGTCTGCACATTGCTCAAGTATATTTGATGCAATGAAGGCGCTCGAAAACCTGTGCTGATGGAGGCCCTGACGGCTCCCTTCTTATCTCCTAAATAATGGCGGGCGTTTATTTTCCAAGAAAGATTGCTGCCAAAGTCTGAGTAGTTTTCAAAGCGAATCGCTCCGCCCACAAAGAAGGCCTCAGAAACATCATAGTCTAGACCGGCATAGACGCCAAAGTTGGTTCGATCTTCGTCAAGCGCATTCCCCGGCTGTAATCCAGGAAACGACTGTGCTCCTCCATCAACATAGGACTCTTTCTGGCCAGCCTCTACCTTGAAGCGCTCCCTGCGTGCCTCCAGGCCTGCTGAAAAAGTCATATCGTCAAACGAGCGAGACACATCTACATTTCCTAGAATATTGGCAAAAGTATACGCACCGGCATCAAATTCGGTAGGACTGTTAGGCAGGAGTGACACATTGATGGTATTGCCAATCAAATAATCGACACTACTCGAACCCGAAGTAAGGCTAATGTCGGTATCCCACTCACCAAGTCGGTTTCGCGATCCGGCAGAAAAGGTGAAATCATAAATTGATGTTTCAAAAGTAGGTTGAAAACCCTGATACTCTTGTCCGTTGGGGGTTAGAAGTCCGGCATCATCTGTAATCCAATATGGGGCACGATACAGCGCAAAAGATGTTCCATCGCGGTAGGTAATACCTCCCACTGCATAGAATTCTCCATCGTTACCGTATGGCAATTTAAAATTGGCCAATCCTGAGATCTTATCGTACTTAGGTTGCCCAATTGTCATACCGAGATCCGGGTTCTTCTGAATCCATGGGTGCGTACCATTCAATATAGCATCGTCTCCAAAAACCACCCCGAATAGCCCATCTCCTCCTGGCTCTCCTGCCCGATTGGTCTCGTCTTGATGATAGAAGCTTCCGGTGAGATGCAAGTCTCCTTTCCCTACAGAAAATCCTTTATTGACTCCTAGGTTATAGCTTAACCCATCGCCTTCGGTCGTTATTCCGGTACCAAGGGAAATCGCACCAGGATCAGATGCATCCTTGAGGATAATATTAATTACACCTGCCACGGCATCGGAGCCATACTGCGCCGCTGCGCCGTCACGCAAAACCTCAACTCGTTTAATTGCTTCTACCGGAATGCTTTTCATATCGGTACCTACCTCGCCCTTGCCAGGGGTGTCATTGACATAGACCAGTGCGCTCTGATTCTTACGCTTGCCATTGACCAGAACCAGTGTCCTGGAAGGACCCAGGTTGCGCAGCTCGCTGGGGTCGAAATGCGCTGTGCCGTCCGAAACCGCTTGACTGGTCGAGTTGTAGGAGGGCACTTTAAAATTGATCATTTGGTCTAGTGATTGTTGACCGCTTAATAGCAGATCAGCAGCATTGATGTTATCGATGGGTACGGCACTTCCTAGGATCGTACGCGGCTTTCCACGTGAACCGGTAACGACCACTTCATCGAGAGCAAGACCCTCTTCTAAGGAGATGTTGAGCTGATCAGTGCCTTCAACTGCCACCGACTTTCCAACAAATCCCGTGTAGCTAATGGTCAGAGTTGTTGGCAGCTGGGAGACGATCAGAGAGAAATCACCATCAATATCGGT
>CAJQNM010000507.1 GCA_905479665.1 uncultured Saprospiraceae bacterium | reverse complement strand
AAATCTGAAGTTGCTGCTTCAGAAGTATGAGAGTGACTCGAGGGCACAAGCAGCAACCGCATCCCTGCAGAAGGAACGTCCCACTAATCTTCATCTGAGAGGAATGGTTGGCGCACAGGAATCCTTTGTCCTGTCGGGAATGTACCTCCACCAACCGCTCCCAGTACTCTACATAGCCAATGACAAGGAAGCTGCTGCATATCTGTATCACAACCTGACTAATTTGCTGGAAAAGAAACCGATTTGGTTTCTGCCAGACTCATATCGGCGACCGGGCATCTACGAAAAACTGAACAATAGCCAGGTATTGCAGCGTACCGAAACGATCAATAAGATCTCGGCTGATCCTGGACTCGCACACATCGTCATTTCGTACCCCGAGGCACTTGCCGAAAAGGTGGTATCGCCCAGTATCCTGAATGAAAACCGGATCGCACTCAAAGTCGGTGAGCAAATCGATCGTGATTTTCTGATTGAAATCCTAATTGAATACGGCTTTGACAATGTCGATTTTGTCTATGAGCCCGGCCAGTTTTCGGTGCGGGGTGGGATCTTCGATATTTTTTCTTTTGGCAATGAGTGGCCTTATCGTATTGAGCTTTTTGATGAAGATATCGAGAGCATTCGCACCTTCAACCCCATCTCCCAACTGTCCCTCAAGAATCTGGCTTCGCTATCGATCGTGCCCAATATCAATCGCAAATTCGACACCACCGAAAAAGAAGGTCTCTTCAAACTCCTGCACGAAAAATATGTGATTTGGATCAAGGACGATCAGTTCTTACTTGATCGGCTACAAACCTGTTTTGAGAATCTCCAGGCTGCTCAATCCATCATCCGAAAGCAGGAGGAAGAGGGTGTTGAGCTTCCTGATTTGGTCATGCCCACTGCTGTCATGCAAGACCTGGAGCAATTTGCAAAGGTATTTTGTGGCACCTCGACTCCAATAAATTTCAAGGTCGATAGTACCACAGACATTGAGGGCAAACCCCAGCCTTCATTCAATAAAAACTTTACGCTGCTGATCGAAGATCTCACCCGACTCGAAGGGGACCATTTCATGAGCTTTCTCTTTACGGACAATACCCGTCAGGTGCAGAGATTCGAGACCATTTTCGAAGACCTGGAAAGCAAAGTGCGTTTTGTGCCGATTCTAAAATCAATCGATAAGGGTTTTATCGATTCATTTCACAAAGTAGCGTGCTATACCGATCATCAGATTTTCCAGCGCTTTCACAAGTACAGCATGCGTCGTGGTTTTTCGCAAGATCAGGCCATAACCCTCAAGTTTTTACGCGAACTCCAACCGGGTGATCACGTTACCCACATCGACCACGGAGTGGGCCGGTACTCCGGTCTGGAAAAGATCAATATCAATGGGCACGAACAGGAGTCTGTCCGCCTGATCTACAAGAACAACGACATCCTGTATGTCAGTATCCAGAGCTTGCATAAAATCTCCAAGTACTCTGGAAAAGATGGTGTCGCTCCATCACTCAGTAAACTCGGTTCAGACGCTTGGTCAAATCTTAAGCGGCGAACGAAGCGCAAAGTCAAAGATATCGCAAGCGAGCTCATCAAATTGTATGCCCGGCGCCGAGCCTCAAAGGGACATCCCTATCCCCCCGACACTTACTTGCAAGACGAACTAGAAGCTTCCTTTTTTTACGAGGATACCCCAGACCAACTCACCGCCACCCAGGATGTCAAATCCGACATGGAAAAAACCTACCCCATGGATCGATTGATTTGTGGCGATGTGGGATTTGGAAAGACGGAGATCGCGATCCGCGCTGCATTTAAAGCAGTATGCGATGGCAAGCAAGTTGCCGTGCTGGTGCCCACCACCATTTTAGCATTGCAGCACTATAAGACATTTAGTGAGCGCCTCAAAGAGTATGGCATCACGATCGACTACATAAATCGCTTCAAGAGCAGTGCCGAAAAGACGGTGATCTATGAGCAGCTCAAAATTGGCAAAATCGAAATCATCATTGGTACGCATGGCCTGCTCAATAAGCGGATCGGCTTTAAGGATTTGGGCCTGCTGGTCATCGATGAGGAGCAAAAATTTGGAGTCGCGGCCAAGGAGAAATTGCGAAGTTTACAAGTAAATGTCGACACGCTCACCCTCACCGCCACACCGATACCACGCACATTGCAATTTTCCCTGATGGCGGCGCGCGACCTTTCCATCATCCGCACTGCCCCACCCAATCGACAGGCTATCCACACCGAGACGCGGGTATTTAATGACGATGTGATTAGAGATTCTATTTATTACGAAGTAAATCGGGGCGGACAGGTTTTCTTTGTGCACAATCGGGTGAAAAATCTCCCCGAAATGAAAGTCTTGGTGAAACGTCTTTGTCCCGATGTGGTGATCGGCATGGCACACGGCCAGCTGGAAAGCAAAGAATTGGAAAAAACGCTGGTTGGGTTTATTGAGGGAGAATATGATGTTTTATTATGCACTAATATCATTGAGACCGGTCTAGATATTCCCAATGCAAACACCATCATCATCAACAACGCCCACCAGTTTGGAATGAGTGATTTGCACCAATTGCGTGGCCGAGTCGGTCGCAGCAACCGCAAGGCATTTTGCTATCTCTTTAGCCCACCTCTTTCCACACTCACGAGCGAGGCACGCAAGCGATTGCAAACGCTGGAAGAGTTTTCAGATCTCGGCAGTGGATTTAATATTGCGATGAGGGATCTGGATATACGCGGTGCTGGAAATCTTTTAGGTGGCGAGCAAAGTGGTTTCATTACCGAAATTGGCTTTGAGACCTACACCAAAATCCTGGAAGAAGCCATTGAGGAATTAAAAGAAAATGAATTTCGTGATCTCTTTCAGGAAGACATCGAAAAACGGACGTATGTGCGAGCTGTCCAACTAGAAACTGATCTGGAATTGCTTATTCCCGATCAATACATAAGTAATATTCAAGAACGTCTCAATCTCTATACTGAACTCGACCATCTCAAGAACGAGGAAGAATTAATCGCTTTTGGACAGCGCCTCACCGATCGATTTGGAAAACTACCCCCTTCTGTATTGGCTCTATTCAATGCCCTTCGTTTGCGTTGGTCGTGCAAGGAAATGGGATTCGAAAGATGTGTACTTAAAAACAAAAAATTAACCTGCTTTTTTGTGCTCAATCCGCAATCCAGTTTTTATGAGACCAAGTGGTTTCAGGATTTTCTATCTTTTATTTCTACCGAGGGTGCAGAGATGAGCTTACGAATGAAACAAGGCAATAAATATCTCATGATGATTAAAGAAGGTGTGGGTTCACTGACCGAAGCCAATGAACTCATGCAAGAAATCATCGCCATTCTCGAGGGTAGTGCAGTTGTCCATGCAGAATCTTGACGACGAGCAGTTTACGAATAATCCGCTAGCAGCAGGTCTGCTTCCAGACGTGGCGACTGTCACGTTTACACCAGTCGAATCACGCTATCGGTTTGCACTTTACTATTCCACCACCATGCTCTTTGGCATCATTTTGATCGCCCTGATTATTGTTATTTTACTGGTGATGGGAGTGACCCACTGGTTTTCCTGGTTGCTGCTCATTCTTTGGCTGTCTCTCTATCTCTTTGCTTTGCTCTTTGCTCAAATGCGCGTAGAGCGGATGAAATATGTCGTGCGTGAGCGTGATGTATCATTTAAGGAAGGAGTATGGTTTCGCGATTGGACGACCATCCCCTTCAATCGGATTCAGCACTGTGAAATAAGTAAGGGCATATTTGACCGCATGTACAAACTAGCTGCGTTGAAGATTTTTACAGCAGGTGGATCTGGCAGTGATATTGCGATACCGGGCTTAAATCAGGATGATGCATTGCGTCTGCGGGACTTCATCATCAACCACATCCAGCACCTCGATGAAGAAGAGTGATGATTGGTATTTGAGTCCGACCCGACAATCGGTCTTTGCTATTTTATTCATCATCTTTCGTGTGGCTAATGGATTGATCCGTGGATTTTGGCCATTGCTGGTTATTTTCTTATTCCAATCCGATCGCTACGAGAAATCCACCATCATGCTGGGTGCTGCAGCTGTCGGCATCATCATCGTGATCTTTTCGATACTCCACTACTTGCGCTTTTTCTTCTATCTGGATGGCAATCAACTTCATGTCGAAAAAGGAGTCGTGCGCAAGACTAGGCTGGACATACCGATGGATCGCATCCAGAGTATTGCGCTAGAGCAACCCCTCCTCCATCGTGTTTTTAACGTGCTCAAAGTAAAAATCGACACTGCTGGATCAGCAGGTGAAGAATTTTCCTTTAGTGCGCTCTCTGTCGAGCGCGCTGAAATGCTAAAGCATATTCTTCAGCAAAAGAAAGCAAGCAAGACCAAGAATACGGCCTCTCTTCAGGAAGCCAAAACAGATAAGCTGGTGCTGCAGCTCTCGCTGCGTGACCTCGTAAAAATCGGAGTGAGCCAAAACCATATTCGCACCGCGGGAATCATGGTATTTTTCGTCTTGGGCCTGGGGGATCACGTACAGGATTTTTTGACTGATCAAGTTTCAGAGCGTTTAGAATTTCTCAATGGTATTTTTTTAAAAAACGCAATTCTGTTGGGCATTGCATTCGGTATTGCACTCATTGCCGTCGCATTTATTGGCACATTAATTCGTACAGTGACTCGCTACTACGATTTAAAATTGTGGAGAAGGTCTGACGGATATCGGGTAAACAGCGGCCTTTTCAACCGCCATGAGCAGGTCGTCGCGCAAAACAAAGTGCAAATGCTTCAGTGGAGTTCGAACCCCATCAAAAAAGTCTTCGGCATTGTGGCCTTTCGCTTTTTTCAAGCGTCGAGCAGTGTTTTGACCAGTGCCAAAGCGATCACCATACCTGGGTGTGACTATCAGCAACTGGAGCAAATTCAGCAACAATATCTGGGATCAATCCCAATGGAGCCCACCTACAATTTCACAATCAGTCGAAAATTATTTGTTCGCCGCTGGTTTTTTCTGGGTTGGGTGCCGTTCGTTATTTTATTGGCCCTCTTTATCTTGTCCTGGCAGTTCATTTATTTTTTTGTTGCCGTATTTTGGTTGATTGGTTCCCATTGGTATCAAGACCGATATCACCGCACATGGCATGGATGGCTCAATCAGCGCATTCTGCAGACGAGTTCAGGAGTGGTGGAAAATACCACGCGGATGTTGCAGCATTTCAAAATTCAGGGGCTCAATATTCGTCAGACACCGTATCAGCGCAGACATGATTTGGCGACATTGCACTTTTATACTGCCAGTGGCCCAGTGGAGGTGCCCTACGTTTCGCTTGAGCAAGCAATACAGGCAAAAAATTATTTTAATTACCAGGTAGAATCTTCAACGCGGCCATGGATGTAGAGGGGCACGTTATTGAGTCTCCTCCGGAAACTCACCAAATCAAAAATGGCTCTTTTGGCGATCTTTCCATTTTTCTCAACTGGCTGATACTCAGGCATCACCCAATTTCGAAAAAGCGTAAATT
>CAJQNM010000506.1 GCA_905479665.1 uncultured Saprospiraceae bacterium | reverse complement strand
GACAAGTGGTCACGGAGAATATTGTGAAGCAGTATCTCTAGCAGCAAAGCTGCAAGCTGCGCGAGGAAGAGAGGAAAGCTCAACACTTCAATTCGCTTGCGCGAATTTCGTGTTTCGCGAGGAAAGAGTCAGTGCCCTCATTCCAAGGCTGTTTAGCCCCTTGCAGGTGAGAGAGGAGAGGAAGAGAGGAAAGCTCCGCACTTCAATTCGCTTGCGCGAATTTTGTGCTTCGCGAGGAAAGGGAGGAATGCTCCACGACGAAATGGAGGAGGGATGCGCAAAAAAACTGAAAAGGTCAAGATATGCCTCAGAACTTTGATTGTATTAACCTGTGAATTGAAATGGATAATCTGACACTCTCTGATATGAGTTCTTGGGCCTCCTGCTCTTGCAAGAGTGAGAGTTTGTGCGCTAAATGTATGAGAGATCTCACTTCACCACAAGATCCTTTAGCGATGTACAAGTACTTTACAAAATGCTTGGCGGTACCTTGTTCAAATCCCTCGGCAATATTAGTTGATATGGAAATAGCCGCTCTTTCAACCTGGTTCTTAAGTGAAAATTGTTTGCAGTCATTAAAACATTTGAATACATTCTGTGCCAAGTCGATTGCCGACTGCCATACACGTAAGTCCTCAAATCTTCCTTTACTCATTACAATGGAATTTACTCATTTTTCCTCTACTTCCTCTACTTGGCTAAAGCCGCCATGGAAAGAATCAAGTTGCATTTTCCTCGCGAAGCATTCCTCTACTTCCTCGCGAAGCTTTCCTCTACAATGCCCAACCACTCGTGTCCCCTTATTTTCCGCTACTAATTACGACCTATGATCAACCTACAACACATCGAACGCTACTACCGCGCTGGTCTTGCAAAAAACTGGGTGCTGCGAGACGTAAGTATAGAGATTCAGGAAGGAGAATTTGTGACCATCATGGGACCAAGTGGTTCGGGAAAATCCACCTTGCTAAATATTATTGGCATGCTCGATACACCCGATCGAGGAGGGTATGAATTTTTGGATGAGCCGGTGCATAAATTTAAAGAACGCCGGCGTACAGAGTTGCACAAGCATTATATCGGATTTGTTTTTCAGGCTTATCATCTCATAGATGAACTGACCGTTTATGAAAATATTGAGACGCCCTTGCTCTATCGAAAAATAAAAGGTAGCGAGCGCAAGGCGATGGTTGCTAATATTTTGGATGAATTTAATATTGTAGCCAAAAAAGATTTATTTCCACATCAATTGTCTGGTGGCCAGCAGCAATTGGTAGGAGTGGCGCGAGCCATCATCGGCAAGCCTAAATTATTGCTGGCAGATGAGCCAACGGGTAATTTACATTCCTCACAGGGGGAGATGATCATGGATCTCTTCAAGCAGCTTCATACGGATGGCATGACTATTTTACAAGTGACCCATTCAGAAAAAAATGCCAAGTATGGGACTCGAGTGATCGAGATTGAAGACGGATATATCCGGAAAGACTATGCTCCTACTGATGGTTGAGGAAATTCTCCTCCAAGGGGTTTTAACCCCTTGATTATTCAATGCAATGGGTCATGACCCATTGGAAAGAACAAATGTATAAACTATGATTTGGAATTACCTCCGCATAGCGTATCGCAACGCACGAAAGAATAAAGTAATAGCCGGAATAAATATTTTCGGATTGGCTCTTGGCGTCGCTGCCTGCATGCTCATTGCTACCTATGTACTACATGAGACCAGCTACGATAGCTGGGTACCTGAAAATGATCGCATTTTCAGAATGTATGCGGCCTACAAGCAGGATGGGGAGATTTTGAAGGGAACTCACTTTTCTGCCAACACAGCGATCACCGTCAATCAGGATTTTGATGAAGTGATGGCCGCTGGACGATTTATGGACAATGAGTTATTTGATGGTGCGGGCGAAAACAATATTCGCTGGGACGGAGACCAAAATCAGCATCGCGAAGATGGCTTTTCGTATGCCGACCAGGAGCTCATTACGATGCTGGGTGTCCCAATGGTATATGGAGAGAATGCAACAGCACTGGCAAGCCCCAAGACAATTGTACTTTCAAAATCAAAATCTGAGAAATATTTTGGCAAAACAAATCCAATTGGAAAGACACTATACCTGAATAGCAATGACGAGGACCCCTACACGATAAGTGGTGTCATGGAAGATTTTCCTTCCAATTCTCATCTGAATTATGATTTCCTGATCACCCTGACCGATGTAGAATTCGGGGAGGGCGAGCAAACGCGTTGGTTTCAAAATAATTATTTCACCTACGTTCAATTGAAGCCCAATGTTGATTATACAGCGCTAGAAGAGAGAGTGAGTAGACGTATCGTAGGTGATTATATGGCACCTGCGTTTGTGGAGGCTGGATATCAGCAGCCCGGTGAGCTCGAGCGCACGCTCGATTTGAAGTTGCAGCCGCTTGCCAATATTCACCTGCATTCTGGCGAGATAAGTGATACCTATACCAGAGGAGATATTCGTTTTGTTTGGCTGTTCAGTATTGTGGGCGGCCTGATCTTACTTATCGCGGGAATTAACTTCATCAATTTATCTACGGCACGATCAGCCAATCGTGCCAAGGAGGTGGGTATGCGTAAGGTATTGGGTTCTCATCGCAAAGAATTAATTGGTCAGTTTTTATCTGAGTCTGTACTTATCACTCTTGTCGCTTTCGTGGTGGGTGCTGCTTTGGCCCAGGCAGTATTGCCCTTTTTCAATCAGATGGTCGATCAGGAATTGGTCTTGCCCTTGGCGTCACCGCTATTCTTGGCCGTTTTAATTGCCAGTGCCCTCTTAGTTGGTCTGTTGGCAGGTGGATACCCAGCGCTCTATCTGTCGCGTTTTAAGCCCATCACCGTTTTTAGTGGAGGGAGGAGTGAAGGCAGTGGTTCGTCCAAACTTCGCAGTGGTCTGGTCGTCTTTCAGTTTGCGATATCGATTGTATTGATTGCGTTCACCTTGGTCGCACATCGCCAATTTAATTTTATGCTGGATCGCGAAGTAGGATATGATCGCCAGCAGGTCATTCAGCTGAGCAGTACCGACGTGCTGGGAGATCAAGTAACCACATATCGTGACGAAATCCAGAAAATATCCGGCGTAGCCGCTGCAAGCATCAGTGATTATTTGCCTCTATCAGACACCAAGCGCAACGGAAATACTTTCTACAGTGAAGGAAAGACAGAGGCTGACAATGGTACTGCTGGGCAGGCTTGGGTGGTAGATCGCTTCTACCTGGAGACCCTGGGACTCGAACTAGTGGAGGGGCGTAATTTTCCGGATCAGATACCAGAAGGCCAAAATTACACGATCGTCAATGAGGAGATGGTGTCCAAGCTTGGGCTCGAATCTCCCATCGGTAAGAAGATCCAGCGTGGCGATCGCAAAGATGAGATCATCGGAGTAGTGAAGGACTTTGAATACTTCCTCTATAGCGACGACAAGACCTACCCGCTTGCACTTTTTCCAGGCATTAGCTCTACCCTGATGTCTGTGAAAGTAGATGGACAAAATATTGCTCAGACGCTAGCGGCTTTAGAAGAGACCTGGGATGCTTTCGGGGCCAAGATGAATTTTGAATATTCTTTTATGGATGAGTCTTTTGCTCAGATGTATGCCCAAGTCGAGCGTGTCCGCACCCTTTTCTCAGGATTTGCTATTCTGGCCATATTCATTGCCTGCTTGGGTTTATTTGCCTTGTCAGCATTTATGGTCGAGCGTCGTCAGAAAGAAATGAGCATACGCAAAGTATTAGGAGCATCGGGTCAAAATCTATTTGGTCTCTTGACCCGACAATTTTTAATTCTCAATTTAATTGCACTGTTGATCGGCATACCCATTGCAATTTATTTTATGCGCGAATGGCTTCAGGATTATAGTCATCGCATTGCCATCTCGTGGGATGTATTTGCGATCGCTGCCATGATTGGCTTGGCATTTACCTTGGCCACCATCAGCTATCATGCCCTCAGAACAGTTTTTGCCAATCCGATGGACAGTTTGCGCGATGAGTAAGGATGCCTAACTAATTTGTAAACGATGATCTACAGCTACCTAAAAATTGCTGCCCGAAATTTCCGGAGACATGCTTCTACCTCTTTCATTAAGCTAGTAAGCCTGAGCGTAGGACTAGCTTCCTTCATTTTATTTCTTGCTTACAGCTTGCACGAGTTCAACTTTGATCAGTTTCATCCAGATGGTGAGCGCATCTATCGGATGTATCGTTGGACCGAGAATATTTATGGACGAGGTACTGAGGGAGATCCTCATTTGCCGATGCCTTTGGGAATTGCCCTTAAGGAAGAGTTTCCTGATGTAGAGGAGGTAGTTCGCTGGAAGGAAGCTTGGGGTGAAAACTTGGTTAGAGTGGGAAATTCGAGTCACAAGTTGGAAGTATCTCACGCCGACCCAAAGGTTTTTGAAGTATTTGATTTTTCGATGATGTATGGCACACCCAGTGGTGCACTCGCCGATGCCTTTAGTGTAGTCATTACCAAGCCCGTTGCTCAACAACTCTTTGGTGAAGATAATCCCACTGGAAAGGAAATTGAAATTCGCTACGAAGACGAGTTTGAGAAATTTACTGTAGCTGGTGTTACGGAGGCCATCCCAAGCAACTCGTCCAAGCAATTTGAGATCATGGGTAGTATGGACTACTTTGCCCAGACAGACTTTGGTCAGCGCCGGAGCGATAATTGGGGAAGCTCATTTTTGACTGTATTTGTGAAACTGAGAGAAGGCAGTGGCCTAGCAACCAACGCAGAAGCACTATTGAATTTTCGGCGCAATCATTATCCTGATTACGAGGCCTCTTTGAGAGAGTCTGGCGTGTGGAGTGAGGCCCACGCTCCCGTTACCTATGCATTGCAGGCCATAGCAGATATGCACACAGATCCTGCGATACGAGGCGGTGATGTACCAGCCGTTGCTCCTCAGAGCATCTATTTGCTGTTGTGGATAGCCGGCGGTGTATTGCTGATCGCTCTAATCAATTATACCACTTTGGCCGTTGGCAGATCAGCCAGGCGAGCGTCAGAAGTGGGTGTCAGAAAGGTGGTCGGAAGTCTGCGCATCCAGCTATTCAAGCAGTTTTTGGTAGAGTCTTTTTTCTTCACCTTTCTGGGAGTAGGTCTTGCCTGTCCCTTGGCGTATTATTTGCTTCCCTTTTTCAATCGACTTGCCGGAAGAGAGTTGTCGCTAGATTTCGTAATGACACCCCAGTTTGGCTTAGGATTGCTTGCCTTGGTCTTGATAAGTGGCAGTATAGCAGGCATGTATCCTGCATTGGTGTTGTCCGGGCTTCGACCTGCAGAAATACTAAAAGGCAAGACAAAATTGGGTGGTTCCAATATATTCACTAAGTGCTTAGTCACTACCCAATTTGTACTATCAGTAGGGCTGATTATTGCCGTCTTAATTATGACGAAGCAGTTGAATTTTTTGAGAAATAGTTCTCCTGGATTCAATAGTGAGAATGTGCTGGTCGTGGATGCCAACGACGTTGCAAGCCCTGGCAATTATGAGTTATTCAAGACTCAGGCTCAGCAACATCCGGACATACTCCGTGTCGCCGGCGCAGAACAGAGTTTTGGAGCGGACATGGGTTGGAGCCGGCATGGTTTTGATTATGAAGGAGAGAACAAGCAGATTTACAGTTACTTCGTCCTGGATGATTTCCTGGATGTGATGAAAATGGATCTCGTAGCCGGGCGCAATTTTGATCCAGCAAGGAATGATCGAGTGAATCGCTCGGTCATTGTCAACGAATCATTTTTGCGCGAATTTGGCTGGTCTAGCGCTGACGCTTTGGGCAAGAAGCTGGATGGCTACTTTGAGGAAGATGTTGAGCCAGAAATAATTGGAGTAGTACGTGATTTCAATTTTCGATCATTTCGGGAGAACATTGACCCTCAATTGTTCCACCAATTCGATGATTACGACCCACGAGTTTACGTTTGTCGACTAGCGGCAGGTGACCCAGAAGAACCTATCGCACATTTGAGATCTGTTTGGAGTGAACTGGTTCCAGAAGTACCGTTGAGTTACAGCTTTGTAGATCAGGACATGGATCGATTCTATCGCTCTGAAGAACGCCTGAGTCAGATCGTTTCAAGTGCCGCAGCTCTGTCCATTTTATTGGCATGCTTGGGCCTATTAGGACTCGCATCTTTATCAGCTGCCAATCGACGCAAGGAAATCGGTATACGCAAGGTACTGGGTGCAAGCGCGACACAGATTGTCAGAATGCTCTCGCAAGATTACATTAAGCTGGTGCTATTATCTCTAGTCGTGGCGATTCCGCTAGTATGGGTATTAATGCACAATTGGTTGCAGAATTTTGCTTTTCGCACAGAAATGTCGTGGTGGATATTTGCGGCTGCAGGATTAGTGTCCATAGTGCTTGCGGTATCTACACTCTCTATTCAGGGATTTTGGAGTGCTCGGGTTGACCCCGTTCAAAGTATACGCGATCAATAAAATCAAAAATACCATGATTAAGAATTTTTTTAAAGTCGCTACGAGAAGCCTGTGGAGATATAAATCGTATTCGCTACTCAATATCATTGGTCTCTCCCTGGGTATTGCCTTTGCCCTCGTGATTGGCTTGTGGATCCAAGATGAGTGGAGCTACAATCGCTTTCATGAGAATATTGATCAGTTGCACCAAGTGTACACCAATGCGGATTGGGATGGCATCCAAACGTATTCGCGTACCCCAGGGCCTCTTCGTGACTTGCTGCGAGAAGAGACTCCAGAAGTTATTGCTGCTAGTCGGCTTGTCAATGTCTCCCAAGATGAACAGATCCTAACCGTAGGTGATCGAAAGATTCGTGGAGGGGGTATTTATGTCGATCAGGACTTTCTGCAGATGTTTTCTTATCCCCTCATTGTAGGTGACCCACAGACGGTTCTGCAGGACCCGACTTCAATATTAATTACAGAAGAACTTGGTAGAAAGCTGTTTGGTGTTTCTTCTCCCATGGGTAAGACAATCAAGATCTCAGAGTCCATTGAACTGGAGGTCCGGGGTATATTGCAGAAATGCCCTGAAAATTCAACCCTCCAGTTTGAATGGATTGCGCCAATCGATCTATGGTTGAGGGAAAATGAGTGGGCAAAAACCTGGGGTAACATTTCGTTTGCTACCTACGCTCTACTCGATGAGCATGCAGATCCAGCGCAAGTGAGTACCAAAATTGAAGATCTTTCTTCTGGAGAAAATGAATCACTTCAGTTCTTTTTGCACCCTTTTGCCGATGTGTATCTAGAAGGCCAGTTCGAAGCGGGAGTTGCCACGGGTGGTCGCATCGAGTACGTTCGACTTTTCGCTCTCATCGCTTTTATATTGTTGATCGTTGCGTGCATCAATTTTACCAATCTGGCTACTGCAAGAGCCAGTCGACGAGCCAAGGAGATCGGAGTGCGCAAGAGCGTAGGAGCATCTCGTTCAGCACTTATTCTTCAGTTTATGGGAGAAGCACTTGTGCTAGTGCTTTTGTCTTTGGGGACTGCATTGGTGGGAACTCAACTCCTGGTCGCGCATTTTAATGAGCTGTTTGCACGAGATCTGGCCCTTGATTTTCAAGACCCGGTCTTTTGGATTGGCACGACTGTCTTGGTTCTTGCGACGACTCTTCTTGCAGGGAGCTATCCGGCGCTCGTGATGTCGCGTCAAAAATCCGTTGATATACTCAAGGGATCCGTCATGGCAGCTCGAGATGGAGGGTCTAAATTGCGCAATGCGTTGGTTACACTCCAGTTTGCGATCTCACTTGCCTTAATCTTGGGCACTGTCGTGATCGGCAAGCAAATGAAATTTATTCAGCAATCAAACTTAGGTATCGACCGAGAAAATCTACTCTACACAGTGTTGCCAGAGGATCTCTGGTCTGAAAAGGGCGAAACTTTCCGAAGCCAGGTTCTTGCATCGCCTGCCATTGCAGCGGCTACGTTCACCACAGACGATGCTGTTAGTATTAATGGATCTTCAGGAGATCTCCAGTGGCCTGGCAAGGATCCCGAAGAGATGCTATTGGTAAACCCGCTCAAGGTTGGCAATGATTTTCTGTCAACCATGAATCTCTCGCTGGTAGCCGGACGCGAATTTAGCGGCGATTTTCCAGCAGACTCCAGTAACTACATCATAAACGAAACGGCGGTTAAGGCGATGGGTCTCGAAGATCCTCTTGGCACTAGCATCAAATTTTGGAATGGGGAAGGTAGCATCGTGGGTGTGGTAAAAGATTACCACCTCCAGTCTGTGCACCATCCCATTGTGCCACAAATATTTGTTTATGAGCCATCATTTCAGATTGGACTTTGGTTTCGAACGGCAGCGGGAGAAACAGCTGCTGCACTGGCTCATGTGCGAGAAGTCAGTGAGCAATTTAGTCCTGGCCATCCACTGGTGTTAAATTTTGTGGATGAAGAGTATGCCAGATTGTACCGAAATGAGGCGATCACAGCAGAATTATCGAGAATTTTTGGCGGCGTAGCCATTGCTGTTTCTTTGTTGGGCCAGCTGGGCCTAGTGGCGTACTCTGCTGAAAGACGAAAAAAGGAAATTGGCATCAGAAAGATATTAGGAGCCTCTGTGACTGAGATTATTTACTTGATGTCTGGAAAATTCTTGCGGATTTCAATACTCGCTCTTCTTATTGGTCTGCCCCTCGGGTACTTTCTCATGCAAAACTGGATGCAGCGTTTTGCATACTCGGTCGAACTGAAAGTTTCGACTCTGCTGGCGATCGGATTTATGGTCATGACTTTAGTGGTTGTGACGGTGGCACTGCGATGCTTGAGTGTGGCAACAACAAATCCGATTCACGCAGTACGGGATGAATAGAACGAAATAGAAAACCAAAAAAAGGGATAAATCATGGTTCAAA
>CAJQNM010000505.1 GCA_905479665.1 uncultured Saprospiraceae bacterium | reverse complement strand
GCTGGCGCTGTCGTTGCAGCGCTCGATATTAATCCGGCGATTGAGGACACTTTTTCCAATCCTGGAGTGATCGGTCTTGTTTGCGACGTGACGGATGGCTCTCAGCTGCGAGAAGCGGTTGAGGCAACTGTATTGAAATTTGGCGGCCTTGACATGATAGTCGCCAATGCGGGAATCTTTCCTAAGAGTGCGCACATCGCGGATATGGAGGAAAGTAACTGGAATAAGAGCATGGATATTAATGTGACGAGTCAGCAACGCCTCATGACCTACTGCATTCCTTACTTGGAGCAGGGGTTTGATCCGGGCATCGTGATTATTGGCTCTAAGAATGTTCCTGCTCCTGGACCTGGTGCAGCTGCGTATTCGGTCGCAAAAGCCGGTCTTACACAGTTGGGACGGGTCGCTGCCATGGAGCTCGGTGCTAAGGGTATCCGAGTGAACATCATTCATCCCAATGCGGTATATGACACTGCCATTTGGACGGAGGAGGTGCTGCAACAACGTGCTGATCACTACGGACTTACTGTAAAAGAATACAAAACAAATAATGTGCTCAAAGAGGAGGTCACGTCAAAAGATGTTGCGAACCTCGCAGTGGAAATGCTTGGGCCTACCTTTGCCAAAATAACCGGGGCTCAGATTCCGATCGATGGTGGAAATGATCGCGTTATTTAATTGACAATTGATAAGGGAAAATTGACAATTGTGATATGATTCTAATTGCCTTCTTCCATTATCCATTATCCATTATCCATTATCCATTATCCATTATAAATTATCCATTATAAATTAGCATATGATTGTCCCACATACTTCACGAGAAAAAATCCTGACAAAACTCAGGGAAAAAATTGAAAAACGAATTCCCATATTTATTGCCAGCGCAGGCAGTGGATTGGTCGCTAAGTTATTGGAAGAGGCCGGAGTAGATTGCATCAATACTTTTTCCGGAGCCAGGCTGCGTTCCAATGGCATGGGAACGATGAGCATGATGTGGCCTATTTTGGATTCCAATAAACAGACACTGGATTACACGAGAGAGGACATCATGCCTGCGATCGCGGGAGACTCATTCGTCTGTGCATGTCTAAATGCCAACGATCCGCTGAAAGATATGCGTATGGTGCTGCAGCAATGCAAAGACATGGGCGTATATTCTGCCTCCAATATAGGGCCGTCGATTACTTACGTAGATAAAGACAGCGAGATCTACCGGGTCATGACTAAAAGTGGCATTACCCTTGACAATGAGATTGCTATGTTGAAACTTTGCAAAGAAATGGGCATGGTTTCGATTGGTCTGGCATTTAATATGGAAGACAGCCTCCGAATTATGGAGGAAGCTCAGCCCGATGTATTTTGTTTTCATGCGGGTACTACGAAAGGTGGCAAGATGGGATATGACTCTGGGGAAACCCTCGAAGAAACTGCGCTACGCACCGAAGAAGCCAATAAGAAAATGCGAGCGATAAAGCCTGATGTGATGCTGATCTGCCACGGTGCTGGTCTCGTAAATCCGCCAGATTTTCAGTACATGCTGGACAATACGACTTGCGATGGAATCTGGACTGGGTCCTCGACAGAGCGTATCCCAATTGAGCGAGCCGTACTCAGCACGGCAAAAGAGTTTGCCAAATTGCGCTATCCAGATTAGGAGGACGCTAGAGATAAGACGCTAGACAGAAGAAGTTAGACAAAAGACGTTAGACAAAAGACGTTAGACAGAAGACGTTAGACAGAAGACGTTAGACAGAAGATCCTAGACATAAGAGATTCGATGAAATTTATATTACTTGAAGTTTTTTAATTAAAGTCTTTTTAAATGGAATTATGCCCTAAATTCTACGAGAGTTGATAATCAAATGTACGTCCGTCTAATATCTGGCGTCTAGCGTCTAATACCTAACGTCTAAAATCTAATTTCCAAACATCATGAAAAAGGTCATTGCAATCCTCAGTACCCTCGATACCAAAGGAACGGAAACTGGTTTTTTAAGGGATCAAATTCGAGAACTCGGGTGTGATCCTCTAGTCATTGATATTGGTGTGGTGGGCACTCCTGGGATTGAAGCTGAAATAACCCGAGCGGAGGTAGCAGACCTTGGTGGTATATCCTTAGAAGAACTCCTTATTAATCCTACACGCGAAAAGGCGGGCCCTGTGATGGTACAGGGTGCGACCAAATTGCTGCTCGCTCGAATCGAGGCAGGCACAGTGCACGGTGTGCTAGGCCTGGGCGGAACCCAAGGGACCACCAGTAGTTGTGATGTGATGGCGATGTTGCCTTATGGATTTCCGAAAATAATGGTCTCTACTTTGGCTTCCGGAGACACCTCAAATTTCGTGGGGATTAAGGATATCACAATGATGTTTTCGGTCAGCGATATTCTTGGGCTAAATCCGGTGACTCGAAAAATACTTGGCAATGCTGCTGCCGCAGCTTGTGGTATGGCGCAATCCTCTTCTTCACTTACCGTCGAAAAGACAGAAAAACCACTGATTGGTATTTCCAATCTGGGCGTCTTGACGCGCGGTACCATCGAGGCAATGAAGTATTTTGAAGAGCGAGGGTACGAAGTCATCGTTTTTCATGCAGTAGGATCTGGTGGGCGTGCCATGGAACAGATGATGAAAGAAGGAATCATCGGTGCCGTTTTTGATTACGCCATGGGCGAGATCGCTGATGACGTATGGGATGTGCTGCGAGCAGGCGGCCCCGAGCGACTGACCGTGGCTGGAAAACTGGGGTTGCCACAGGTGCTTTGTCCCGGTGGTGCCGAGCACTTGGGTATTTTGGTCGAGCATAATGTGGTGCCAGAGGCCTACAAAAATCACAAGTACGTATTTCATAGCCCCGCTGTTTTCGTTCCTCGCTTGAATGCCGAGGAGATGGTTCTTGTGGCAGACGACATTTGTAAGCGACTGCAGCATACCAAAGGCAACGCAGTATTTATGTTGCCAAAACAAGGAGTTGGAACCTACTCTACACCGGGTAGTGTACTGCACGATCCTGTGGCAGATGAGGCCTTCTTTGCCAGGCTTCGTGAAAAACTTCCAGATACCATCGAGTTGGTGGAGCGTGATACCTATGCCGAAGATCCAGTCTTCGTCAAGGAGGCGGTAGACCGTCTGATCGCATTAATTGAGGGCTAGATTTTGAGATACTAGATACTAGATATGAGACATCAGACACTAGGTACTAGACTTGAACCTTGAACCATATTTGAACCCTTGAACCATATTTTGAACCCTTGAACCTTGAACCTTGAACATTTGAACCCTATTTGAACCCAGAAATTTAACCTGTGAAACTTAACACTGAGCTATGAAAATCGGCATGAACCTGCTGCTCTGGACCACTGATGTCGGGGAGCATTTATATCCCATTTTGGAGACGCTCAAAGCGGAGGGCTTTGATGGGGTAGAGGTACCTATTGGTGATGAAGGAGATGAGAAATATGCGGCGCTCGGTCGCAAAATCGCTGAGCTTGAACTGGGATGTACCTGTGTCACTTCTATTTTTGAAGATGGCAATCCGGCAAGTTCGGATGCAGGAGTGCGACGCAAGGCGGTAGATCAAATGAAGTGGCGCATTGATCGAGCATCCTCGCTTGGTGCGGAGGTGATCTGCGGCCCATACCATTCGGCTTTCGCCTGGTTTTCCGGAGAGCCACCGCGAGAAGATGAACGCAAGTACAGCATCGAGGTGATGCGCGAGGCGGCGGAATATGCGGGTCAGGCTGGCATCATATTAACCCCCGAAGCACTCAATCGCTTTGAGTGCTATCTGTTTAATACACTGGCTGATATCGGAGCGTATATCCGAGCGATAGACCACCCCAACTGCCGGATGATTTTTGATACCCACCATGCCCATATTGAAGAGAAGGACTCGGCCCAGGCGGTACGTGATTATGCTGATCTTATTTCACATGTACATATCTCCGAGAGCGATCGGGGCACTCCGGGTGAAGGTCAGGTGCACTGGCCAGAAATTTTTGCTGCGCTCAAGGAAATTGAATATGATGGTTGGCTCACTATTGAAGCATTCAGCCGCAACAAACCGGAATTCGCTTCAGGCATAAATGTATGGCGAAATTTTGCTCCTAGTATGGAGCACGTGTATCAAGGTGGTTTGCAGTTTATTCGTGAGAATTTAGATTCCAGATAGAAGACACTGGACGTTAGACATCAGACATCAGACATCAGACCTACTCGATGCTTCTTTTTCGGGATAGAAAAACACAATCGACAGATCAGTCTGGCGCCAGTGCGTGAAATTTGCTACATACTTGTCTAAGGTCTTTCATATAACTACATACTAAAAGTCTGATTTAAAGCGAGTTGTGTGACGCCAAGTTTCTCACACCCTTTCCCATCTCGACCGAAACGAACCCGATAGGGTGAGCGGAGTGGAGAGAACTATTGGATTGGAATCTTAGCTTCATAATTCACATGGAATTTGCTTGAATGCACCGGGTCACAAGCCAATAGACCCCTCCGCTCGCTCCGCTGCGGTCGGGGTGGGAAAAAGAGAATTACTGAAGTTATAACAGTTGGAGATATGTTCAAAGAA
>CAJQNM010000504.1 GCA_905479665.1 uncultured Saprospiraceae bacterium | reverse complement strand
CAAGTGGAGTGGTCGGTACAGGATTGTTGAGCTCTTTCGCATGATCGCGATAGTTGCGTCCGATGCAAATGATTTTCATCCTTGTCGCACATTGAGAAGCCCCATGAGATCTTTCACTTCCCGCACGGTCTCCTGGGCCTTCTTGCGAGTCTCGGCAGAGGCAGCACGAATGCGTTCTTTGTTTTCTTTTTTGTTCGCGACAATCTCTTCCTTCAAGGCTCGTATGGGTGCCGTAAAGTCCACCAACACGTCACCGACAACCTGCTTTAACGGTCCGTACTGCAGACCTCCGCTTTGATATTTTTCCAGAAAATCGGCATGTTCTGTTTCAGCCCCTGCCGCCTGTAGCAGGCCAAAGAGGTTTTCTACTCCTGGGCTCATCTGCTCGGTTTGTTCGCCCGCATCAGTTACCGCCGATCGAATTTGCTTTCGCATGCGCTCGGGCTCAGCAAATACGTCTATGTTGTGCTTGTCTCCAAGGCTCGCGCTCATCTTACGAGTGGGATCTGCCGTAGACATCACCTTGGGTATTGCCGTAAAGAGCGGCTCGGGCAAAGCAAAGTACTCCTTACCCACCCGATGATTAAATCGTCCGGCAAGATTACGGGAAAGCTCCAGATGCTGTTCTTGATCCCGTCCGATCGGCACATAATCGGCTTTATAAATCAAGATATCTGCTGCCTGTAAAACAGGATAGGTGTAGAGCCCACTCGTGATCTGCACATCGGAGCCGTGCTCGCTCACTTGTTTGCTCTTGTCTTTAAACTGAATCATTCTTCCCAACTCCCCAAAACCTGTCAGACAGTTGAAGATCCAGTTGAGCTCGCAGTGCTCAGGAATGAGCGACTGAACGAATAGGTTTTCTGCCTTCAGGCCACACGCCATTAGATTGAATGCCAACTCCCAGGTGGCGGCATTTAGCTTTTTCGGATCATAGGGCATCGTCATGGCATGAAGGTTCACGATGCCATACATGCACTCGTCATACTCATGTTGCAGGCGCTCCCAATTTTGAATCGCGCCAAAATAACGGCCCAAATGCAGCCTACCGGTAGGTTGAATACAAGAAAGAACGCGTTTACTTTCTGACATGATTATGAAGCAACGACCGCAATGGTCGATATCTCGATATTGACAAACTTGGGCAGGTTTGCTACCTCGACCAGCTCACGAGCGGGAGCAGTATCGTGATCAAAATATTCTCCATAGATCGCATTGATGCGACTGTACAGGTGCATATCCTTGACAAACACCGAGCATTTTACGACTTGCTCGTAAGAGCTTCCAGCTTGCTGTAAAATTGCTCCAATATTTTTCATGACTTGGTGGGTCTCTTCCTCAATTGTGCCATCGGTTTTTAGTTCACCACTAGCTGGATCTATCGCTATCTGACCGGATATGTAGAGGATGTTGCCTGCCACAATGGCTTGGCTATAGGGTCCTACCGGCGCTGGAGCACTATCGGTTTGGATAATCTTCTTCATCGGTGAGCTCAATCTTCGTCTTCTTCAGACTTGACCAAGACTTTTCCACGGTAGTATAGATCGCCATCTACTTCGTAAGCTCGGTGATAGAGATGAGCCTCACCCGTGGTCTTACACGTCGCCACTTGTGGCACGGTAAGTTTTTTATGGGTTCTTCTCTTCCGCTTGCGCTGTTTCGAAATTCTACTCTTAGGATGCGCCATTATATTGTCTTTATAATTTCAAATTCTTCAGTTCGTCCCAGGCCGTGTCGGACATCTTATCCTGCTTTGGCCTCAGCCGATCCAGTATTTCAGAATTGCAAGGAGTCTGCTGATCACAAGATTTGATCATGGGCACTGAGAGCGACACATAGTCGTAAATCGCCTCGTTCAAATCCAGTGCTCCGGTTGTTTCGTCTACCAAGAGGATATCCTCTTCTTCACCCATCGCCTCGTCCGCATGTCTGATCAAAAGATGCATTGATCCTTCGATCGGCAATTCAATTTCTTTGAGGCAACGATCGCAAGTGGTTTCGATCAAACCTTCGTGGTCGAGCTGAAGACTGCCGCTCATGTGACCTTTCGTAAGCCGTACCACCAGATCAATCTTACCTCTGTCGATCAGTGCGTCTTGAAACTGAGCAAAGAACGCGTTATCCAGCTGAAATGAATACGTATGTTCACCTAAACTAAGATTCCGGTAGGGTAGTCGATATTTCCCTGACTCCTTCATTTCCAAAGAACTTTTTCGGGAGCGCGAAGGTAGGTTTTTTATACCAAAGAATGGATGTACCTGACCGTACGCTGATCAGCCAATGTTGTGTACTGTTGGTTGTGAGGGCTATTTGGTGTCTTCGATCTCTTTCATGCCATCTTTGAGCTCCGTCTCAATGGTCGCTCGGGCATTGTTAAACTCCTTAATACCCTTGCCGAGACCACGCATCAGTTCAGGGATTTTACGCCCGCCAAAGAGTAAGAGGATCGCAAACAAGACCACAATCATTTCTGGGCCTCCAAATGATAACAGCAATATATTAGATAGCATAGCTCCTTAATTTCTTATTTTAAAAGTATAACAAATCACACATTAAACCAATCTAGACTTAGACTGCGTAGGTGAGCGAATGTTTAGTCTAAACGACAAAGTCATGATAAAGATCGGATAAAACTCTACTCTATGCAGGATTTTTAATTTTTCTCTTCATGAATCCGCTACTTTTACCTCACACACTCGTCATAAATAAGAAGTATAAATACTCTTTTTTTCATCACATAAATTAGGAATTCTACTATGGACTTACTGGATTTAATCAAAGGCCAGATGGGAGATCAGGTCATCGACCACTTGTCAAAAGAAGTGCGCGCAGACAAAGAAACCACCAATGCCGCAGTCGATGGCGCGATCGCAACCATGATCAGTGCGCTATCAAAAAATGCCCAAAAGCCCGAGAAGGCGCAGTCACTGATGAGTGCGTTGGAACGCGATCACGATGGATCGGTTCTAGATAACATCGTCTCCTTGATCGGTGGCGGCGGCGGCCAGCCTCAGCAAAATCAGCGTGCCAGCAATGGCCTTGGCATCCTCGACCATATGCTGGGTGGCAATACGGATAATGTCGTACAGATGATCAGCAAAGGCAGTGGACTCAATTTTCTCAAATCTGGCAAGTTGCTGACGATGTTGGCACCTATAGTGATGGGTGCGTTGGGCAAGACCAAGAAACAAGAGGGCCTCGACGTAGGTGGTTTGATGGGTTTGCTTTCAGGCACAGTTCAGAAAGCAACCGAAAAGAGAAACGACATGGGCATCATCGGAAAAATACTGGATAGCGATGGCGATGGCAGCATCACTGATGATATCGCAGGATTTGGGATGAAAGCACTCGGAAGTTTATTCAGAAGATAACACTTACAGTCGCTTAAAGCACTTACCGTCGCTTTAAAGCGACGGATAATGGCGGGGTTTATACTTAGACCCCGCCATTATTATTTGCACATCCCCTACATCCAGCAATTCTGCAGGCTCAACGCCATTTCGCTCGCAATAGGCCTTGACTATGCGATACCCTACCCAGTTGCCCACTCGGCCGGGCGCATCCTCCGGCATACCCGGCACAGTGGGACTCGGCGAAATCATCTTTCTGAACTTGCGCTCCTCCGTTTCATAAAGCAGATTTTCGCTGATAATGAAGGCCCATATTTGGCTTTCATTCCCTTCTACCCAAGCCATTTGCTCAGAAGAGAACTCATGTATAATCTCTTTTGAACAGTCTGGAAGCACCTTTTCCTTGAGGTATAAAACTTTCCCATTTCGGATGAGGTGGTCAATAAAGCGTGCACCTCCGTTAGGCGGAATACGCTGTTCGATGAGTGCCTGCATCGATTTGGCCACCAGATGCTCTTCGGTCATAGTGCGCGAAATGTATTCGGGAAAAAGCTGTGGGTCGTAGGCAAAGTCTGGTCCGAGATAAAAATCGAGGCCGATACCCATTACTTCCGGGCCGATCGTAAACGATCCCACTTCAAAAGTAGAGATGCACGTATAGATCTCTGGCATAGGCTCTTCTGGCAGATAGTGGCGATAGTAAGCCAACGCATCTTCAAACTGAGATTTTTTGTCACTGAAGTCACTATAGCGACCATGTACAATCTCAAAAAGCTGTTGGCCCAATGTATCTGCAGCCACGCGCCGTGCTGTTTGCAGCATATTTTCCTTTGGAGCGGGTTGCACTACCTGTTGCAAAAAGACTTCCGAAAAAAGAGGATGTTCGGAGAAAGCAGTGCGCAGTACACTGGTATCTTCAGCATCGAATAACAGCTGCTCGTATCTCACCAGGGATAATTCCTCTTTACTCGCCGAAACATCGGGCCGGCTATGCTCCTCACTTTGGCAAGCCATTGCTGAAATCAATAGCGAACAAAAAATAGCTCCTCTCATATAATCTAAAATTTGTCTCAATACGACGTAATCTACTCGTCTAGTACATGAACCTCTGAAAAATTATTTCAATTCCTACCTTCGCTACCAAGACTTAGTACCATGGAGCAAAAAGACTTAGAAGCATTTGTCATAGCTGCACTAGCGGAGGATGTCGGCCCGGGCGATCATACCAGCAATGCCTGCATTCCGGCCGAAAAAACCTCCAAGGCCAAATTACTAGTCAAGGAACACGGGGTATTGGCGGGTGTGCAACTCGCCGAGTTGTGCTTTCGTCACGTTGATCCGGATGTCGTTTTCGAAAAACACATCGATGACGGTGCAGACGTGTTTAAAGAGGATGTGGCCTTTCACGTGACCTGCAACGCACGAAAGCTTCTCATGGCCGAGCGACTCGTGCTCAACTCCATGCAAAGAATGAGTGGTATTGCCACCCTGACCAGTCGCTTTAAGGTCGAAACGGAAGGAACCAATGTCCGTCTGCTGGACACCCGCAAAACCACCCCGCTGATCCGACATCTTGAAAAATGGGCTGTGCGCATAGGTGGTGGCACCAACTACCGTGATGGTCTGTACGACTGGATTATGATCAAAGACAACCATGTGGACGCCTGTGGCGGTATCACTGCTGCCATAAAAAGAGTAAACGAGTACCTTAATGAAGAGAAACTCAGTCTGGGCATCACCATCGAGGTGCGAAATCTAGTTGAGCTCTACGAGGTACTGGAGGTAGGTCAAGTGACCCGCATTATGCTAGACAACTTTGAGATACCCATCCTGGCAGAAGCGGTAAAGATCGTGGGTGACAAGTTTGAAACGGAAGCTTCTGGAGGCATCAACCTACAAACGGTTCGGAACTACGCCGAAACCGATGTCGATTTTATTTCCGTAGGAGCACTCACCCATTCGGCCGGAAGCCTAGATATGAGTCTTAAGATTATCAAATAGGTGAACTAAGTGCGAGGATTATAAACAGCGTCAGAAACACCACAACTATCCAGATTCGGTAGTCCTTCAGGTCCAACTTTGAATCTTGTGTATCCATGGTCGATTTTGCGTTAATCAATGTTCTTTACTTCGGCTGTTAAGTCATTGATTGTTCTTCAAAAAACATACCATAGCGTTTTGCGGTAATATGAAATGAGACTCCAAATCTGTGATTTGGCCAGTCGAATTTCATCCCGAGCGAGGCCGAGGGATCTGTGATGTGAAAATGGCCAAGAAGGGACAAATGGCAAAGAAGCTCAACAAAAACCGCTTGCCAATCCCTTCCTCAGCACGCTCCCATCACTGGCTTGGGAATCGCTCAAGGCTCATTACTCATGGCTCAATGTCAATGCCTGATATAGGTTGACCACTTTTAAAAGATAAAACAAAGATCTAAAAGATGGCAACAAACAGAACAGACTTCAAGCAAAGCACCCAGGAAC
>CAJQNM010000503.1 GCA_905479665.1 uncultured Saprospiraceae bacterium | reverse complement strand
TTTCAAGTCTCACTTGCTCCAGGAGAGAAGCAGGTCTATGAGGGGAGGTTGGGTCCGGCAACAGCCAAGCCAGAAGGTGAGGTAAAGTTAATTTTTCAAGATCAGGACAATCAGGATCTTGAGACATGGTCCAGCAGCAACGATGGTGAATTGCGGTTCGATGGCCTGATCTTGGAAAATCGGTATGCGGCCTGGCGGTTGAATCAGGCTCCTCCATATGCGCTTGACCCCATTGGGAAGTCAGGAAGGAATGGGAGTCTGTCTACACTTTCTGAACTCAATGTGCAAGGAGAATATTCAGATCTGATCGATGAAAAAGAATCCCTTGGTCTCGCAGCCCTGGGAGTCTATAATTTTTCAGACATGGTGCCGCTGGCATCTAGTGAATCAAGGGAGATATCAGTGATTAGTTCGGGCCCACTGGTGGCAGAGGTGAGTATGATCGTGCGAGGAGTCGAAGTGCGAGATGAGAAGATAGATTTCCAAATTAAGTATCGATTGGAGGTTGACAAACCATGGCTGGAGGTATCTATGGCGTTGCTGTCTAAGTCAGATCTTACCTTGAAATACGGAGTCGGATTGCCAAGACATGACGAAGCCGCAGACTTTATTCAGGGGAAGAAAGGCATTACCCACTTTGCCTATACCTATGGTTTGCAGTCAGCAGAAAAATTACACCTTGGAAATGCCTTGATGGTGACCGACCGCTATGTGCTTGATCTATACCGAGACGATCCTCAAAATCATTTTTATATGATTGATCCAGTGAAAGGAGAAATATCGTTTAGAGTGTTGAGTGTATGGAGCGGGGGTTACCAAGCGATTGCCGATGAAACTACCTTTATCTCATACGTACGTGATCAATCTGATGAATACGGAAGCGCTTTGAACGTAACGGTGACCTACCCCGAGCTTAAGTTCTGATCTGTGCATCTTCTGGTGCAAAGGACATAGACAGCGGAAACATATTATAAAAAATTCGCATATTTATAGTGCACTTTGCGTTGTCTTACAAATAAGTACGTTGCTATGGCACTCTTCAACAGACGAAATCCACCCCACCTTGTAAGCCTGCTGGCCTCAGGACAGGGGGAGAGTACGTTAAAGCTAGTTTTTCGGGGTTCTCAGATACATCTAGACCCCAATCGGATGGAACCGGGAGCATATCAGTTGAAGGTCGCTCACGGGAAAAAGATATCGCTACGAAAATTTACAGTGCTGACTAAGCAGTAGGCCCCCTACTCAGTAACTTAGTTTGACCAATTTTAACTTGCGACCCCTCACACTTGGAATGATTAGATCGTCCTTGTCAATCTGAACAGCATTCTTAATTTGCAATTTCAGTTTTTGATTATCAGTACTCATCAAACTGCGACGAGTGATGTCCCCGCCTCCATTTAAGATATACTCACTGACAGTGTTCTCGTTGCGTATTTCATCGTTGTATAGAATGCGCAAGTAGGAGGGATTGGTGAAAAGGAAATAGGATGAGTAGACGGCATCGTCATCATTGCTGTACTGTCGTTTGGGGAGTAATTTTTGCCAGTGGGTCGTTCCATCCGGATTGATGGCCAGAAGGATAATATCCTCGTAGTAGTAGTCTACGGAAAATCTGCTTGAGCCATAAAAATCTCTTCGCGCTCCGTATGAGAGCCGTTCGTACTCTTTATTCTCTTCCGCAATTATTAAGATGCCACCGTCTTGGCGAAGTATGACATCTTGGATATCGAGATTGCTCAGGCTTTCACGATCTGCCTCATACTTGCCATAAAAATCTGCAACCAGCTCTTCGCTGTAACCAACAAGAGTAAACTGGGGCTCAGAAGCAAAGCGATTGTGGTCGACCGAGACGTGATACATGCCATCGGTATTACCTGTGTTTTTGTCGGAATAGAGTCCGATGAGGATGAGTCTTTCGTTGAGGTTGTCAAATTTGAAGAAGGCGTCGTAGGTAGTAAATTCTGCTAGTGGAATGGCAAGTATATCGAACTGCTTACGCTTCTGGTCAAAGCGAAAGATGCCGAGCGAGTGCTCGCTCTTCCTCAGGCGAAGATTATTCTTCTCGAAGACAATGTACATGGTGCCATCATTCGCAATGATCGTCTTACGGTACTCTTCGCGAAAGTTAATATCCCGAAACTCAAATTGAGATTCCCACAGCAGTTCTCCTTTTTCGAGGTCGTAACAAAATGCAGCGACCATCCGCTCGTTTTCTACCTCAGTCATCAGGAAGATGTTATCGTCTTCAGAGTGGGTAAAACGAAACTTGGGTCGGATAAAACCACGCTTCATGGTGCGGATAGTGTCCATACTTTGCAGCTGGGCTTTCCCATTGTAGGTACGCACTTTGATCAAAAGCGTGTCTTTCACCTCATCAGAATAGACGACCTTAAAATCGTCCCGGCTTTCGACGATATCAATAATGCGCGACTTGCGACTATCTAACTTTTCTTCACGCTCCCAGGTTTGTCTGAGATTCTGATCAAATGCTTGCAAGTCAAATTCATTGATCCCATCACGGATGAGAATAACCTGGTCTTCAATTTGGCCCAGAATATCGTACACATACTCTGCCCTCAAACTGATCTCTTTTGAAACAGTAATGACCTGAGCAGAAAGCTGCAAATTCCCTAAGAGCAGCACCGAAGCGATAATAAATCGAAGCATATGAATACAAGTTATAACCTTATAACGAATTGAATGGCGATCCTGCATTGATTTCCTACATTGAAGGAATGCAAGATCGATACATAGGTGCTTATGAACAGGGCTTACCTGGCCCATTGCTCATTTGTATAGGTGCGATGCATGGCAATGAGACAGCAGGGGTCAAGGCCTTAAAAATGGTCCTCAAGATGCTGGAAGTAGAGCCAGTGACCAATCCTGATTTCAGGTTTCATGGACGTTTTATTGCCCTAGTGGGCAACCGGGGAGCTCTCAGTATGGGAAGACGCTTTCTAGATCGAGATCTGAACCGGATATGGCTAGATGGCCCGCAGAGCCTGACAGATCGGGAAGCACGTGAGCGCATGGAGCTGGAGAGTGCAGTCGAAAGTGAGATTGCACGTACGGATAGACCAATTGTTCTTTTAGACTTGCATACCACAACGGCAGACGGCGGTATCTTTACGTTTCCTGATCACAGCGCAGCTGGGATTAAATTAGGTAGCAAGCTAGGTGCACCTGTTATACTCGAGATGGTTGATTTGTTGCCTGGTACGTGTATGGAATATTTTTCGAGAAAACATGATACAAGGCTCACAGGGCTTGCTTTTGAAGGAGGCCAGCACAATGATCCGGCCTCCGTAAATCGAATGATCGCTGCCGTGGTGAGTTGCTTGCGCGCCATGGGATGTGTATCTGCTCGACATATTGCTCACGAGCACGACCGTATTCTAGAGCAATATTCGCTTGGGTTGCCTGCTGTCTCGAGGGTGCTCTACCGACATGGTTTTACAGCTAGGGATGAATTCTTGATGAATCCTGGTTTTGCCAACTTTGATCCAATCAGAGAGGGTGCGATGCTGGCACATGACCGAAGTGGTCCAGTTTGTGCGCCAAGGTCAGGATTGATCCTTATGCCTCACTATCAACAACAAGGGAGTGATGGGTTTTTTATTATTGAGGAAATGAATCTCGTACAATGAAAAATAAAGTATCGGTCAAGGACGTGTCGGGTGTCGAACTCTGTCCTGGTTTTACAGCACGAATGGTGCATACCAAACACGCGTCATATTCATACGTTAAAGTGAAGGCTGGCGCCACAATCGCTCTGCACCATCATCCAGAGGAGCAAGTGTTAAATCTGATCTCAGGTGAAATGGATGTAACTGTGGGTGACTTGACCACTCGCTGTACTGCGGGAGACGTTGTGGTAATACCCGGGCACGCACCACATTCTGTTACCGCACAAACTGATTGCTTGGCACTGGATGTCTTTACACCTGCTCGACTCGACTACCTTGACTTTGGTGTGAAAGTGTAGCGAATCGGAATGTCAGCGGTATCTCTTCTTAAGTGACTCCAAAAAAAAAGGTAGAAAGAGCTAAGTGCTCATTCTACCTTTCTTCGACATAGCATTTAGCCATGACTCTATACTTTACTCAGCGAACTAGCTTCCGCCTTTGTCCTGGCTGAGATTATATAATTTACCTATTTGCGGTACGATCATCACTTCAGAACGACGATTAGCTTCACGAGCTTCTTTAGACTCTCCTGCCATCGTTGGTGAAAATTCAGCTTTTCCAGCTGCGGTGAGCTGTTTTGCGTCTACACCCATTCCGATCAACTTACGTACGATTGCGATAGATCGTGCAACACTCAAGTCCCAGTTGTCCTTGTAGCGAGCAGTATTTATCGGACGATCATCAGTGTGACCTTCAATAATTAAGCTCAAACCAGGATTGGATTTAAGCATCTCAGCCATTTCCTCCAAAGTCTCGTCATCTTCCCTACTCAAGCGGGCACTACCCGATGAAAAATTGATGGGATTCTCCAGATCCAAATAGAGCATATCTTCGATCTCAGTGATCCGTTGTCCACTTTCGGAAACGGCAGCCTCGACATCAGAGAATGCAGTCTGGAGTTCGCCTCGCAAGGAGTTGATTTGTTCTTGCTTATTCACAACTTCAGCATCCATCTCATCAAGACGGGCTTGCGTTTTCTGTTGTGTTGTCTTCATTTCGGTTTCGATCGCAGCGACCTTAGATGTCAGGTCTCCTTTCTCGGTGTTGAGTTGATCTCTCTCACCTTCGATCATAGCCACCTTCTCTTCGAGGCCGGCCACAGACTCAGTCAGGGAGTTCTTTTCACCTTCGAGTTCTGTAAATTTCTTCTTGCTCACGCACGATGCGCACAAGAACAGGCATAATATCGGTAATAAAGCTTTCGTCATCTTCATTGGTTGTAAGTTTGAATTGTTAAAGAAACAAATTTTTAGCAATATTTCTTCTCCTTAGAGCACGTCAAAATTTAGTTTAACTTCAGTCCTTGCCTCAAAGCAGAGATCTAGGATGTGATCTATCGGTCTAAAGGCCTTCACTGAGTCTAGACCAAGATCGCATATAACTTGTTCGATGTGCCCCATTAACCTTACGTCTGACAAATTCCGTGCCAGTGCTCTCAACGGAACAACTCCGATCATTTCTGATCCGAGCAGGGCAGCATTCTTTTGGGCAGCTAGCTGGGCACAGTACTGATATATGCTTGGGACAGCGGCCTCGGTAACATGATACAGATTCATTGAAATCTGGACACGGCCGAAGTCTTCCGCATACCATCCCATGGCCTTCAAACCCTTGAAGGGAGATGTAGGATTGGCCGATCGAATAGCGGACGCTATTTCCTTGGCTAGGGGCAATTGATCGGGAGGGAGATTTATGTTGTAGGCGATCATCAAAGGTCTGATGCCAATGACTGTCGCCCCCAACGTATCGTTCCATTTATCTGGGCCGAACTTAGGCTTTAACTCACCACTTGAGAGTCTCTTCCTTAGATGCAACAAACCTCCACGACGATAGAAGGCCAGATGGCGCTCCCGAGGTCTATTGAAATCGGGCTGATACCAGAAGATAGGTAACTCGTGTTTACCTGCCAGTTCAACAGCCCAAGAATTGATCTGATCACTAGCCTCCTGATGCGAAATGCCACTGAGCAGTACGATCGGACAGACATCCAATGCTCCCAAATGGGGATGTATACTGGAATATGCCTGAAGGTCAACTTTTGCAGCGCAGAGATCTACTAGGATCTCCAGCGCTCGCAGTACTGCTTGCAAGGAACCTACGATAGTAAATACGGTGCGATTTATTGCCAGATTGGTATCACAATGGAGAAGAAACACGTCTGATTTCTTCTTGCAGTACAGTCGAAAGTCCTCGATAAGACGAGGATCAGAGGATGAGACATTGGGAACACTTTCCACCCAGTTATTCCTAGTAGACATGTTCACAAAAATAGAACTCCCCATTCAAGGCAGGAAGTTGAGGTGTTAAAAAATGTACCAGTGAAATATGGAATTGGAACGAGAAAGACATCTCTAGTACCGTTGCGTGCTTATGAAAGCGCAGCAAATTCATAAATCCTAATAAAACTAAAATGACAATTATAAAATCAGGCCGCGCTCTCTTGATGTTTGCATTATTCTTTTTTGGAGTACAGGAAATCTTTGCCCAGCAGCAAATTCATGTGGATCACGCTCCTCAAAATGGAGTATTTATTCAAAAACCCGGGGGAACCGGCATTCTAATAGACCGTGCTGCAGTAGGCGCACAAATCGTACGTACAGACGGAGTCGGACTACAAGTTGCACTGACCGGTAGTCATGGAATGGAAGTCTATAGGTCGGGAGGTCTTGGACTTCTTATTGATTCTGCGGCTCAACA
>CAJQNM010000502.1 GCA_905479665.1 uncultured Saprospiraceae bacterium | reverse complement strand
GCCGAAGTGTATACCATGGCTTCGATTGTGCAGAAAGAAGCCCAACTACCCAGTGAGCGCGACACCGTTGCAGGTCTCTATCTCAATAGAATAAAAACAGGGATGCTCCTCCAAGCTGATCCAACCGTAGTCTTTGCTACTGGTCTATTTGACCTACGCCGGGTTTTGAACAAACATGTGGCGATTGAATCTCCCTACAATACCTATAAGCATGCAGGCTTGCCTCCAGGCCCGATTTGTATGCCTGACATCGCCACGATTGACGCGGTACTTAATGCTGCTCAGCATGACTACATATACATGTGTGCAAGTCCCGACGCCGTAGGCCGTCATGCTTTTGCAAGCAATGCAACAGAACACTATGCCAATGCACGACGATACCACAGGTGGCTTGACAAGCGTGGTATTCGCTAAAGGGAAGGTCTAATGACTCTACTTGGAATGATAACACAGGAATTTTTTTCAGATATGAGGCACCAAAAACGGAGTTTAGCAGGGCTAAGTGAGTATTTTGGAAACGAAGTAGCTGGAAAAAAGATCAAGTTAGCAACCAAAGTAGGGTTTTTAGAAGTTCCCTAAACTCAGAAAGTGGTAGAAGAATTTTTGGCATACATGCAGGAGCACCAGCTTGCAGATGCGGATGATCGCATCTTACTCGCTATAAGTGGTGGAAAAGACTCGATGGCAATGCTGCATTTATTTGCCAATAGTGGATGGAATATTGAAGTGGCACACTGCAATTTCCAATTGAGGGATAAAGAGTCCGAGCGAGATGAGCTGTTGATCAGGCAAGTGGCCAAGGAATACGAAGTGCCCGTTCATGTCAAGAGATTTGCCACCGCAGAAATTGCCAGAAAAAACAAGCAAGGGATTCAAATTACTGCCCGCGAACTGCGCTATCATTGGTTTAATGAATTATTGCGAGAGCATGATTTGCAGGCGGTGGCTGTCGCACACCATGCCGAAGATCAAGTCGAGACTGTTCTCCTGAATATCACGCGTGGTGCTGGACTCGGCGGTTTGCGGGGCATGATGCCAAAAAGAGAATTAATTATTCGACCCTTACTCTGGGCTAGGAAATCAGAAATCGAAGATTATGCATCCTTGCACAACATTCAATTTCGAGAAGACTGCAGTAATTCAGATACAACCTATCGCCGTAACTTCCTTCGGCACCAGGTTATGCCTCTCCTCCGCGAATTAAATCCGGATTTCGACAAGCGGATGAACGAGAATATCGAACTATGGCAATCGGCACATTTCGTCTTGGAAAATCACCTGCAGGAAAAACTACTGAATCGTCTAAGCCAAGATGATCAAGTGGCAAAACTTAGGTTTAAGGAGGGTGATGATATTTATTTGCAAAGAGAACTCTTGTATTACTGGCTCGGTGACTTTGGTTTTCACCGCAAGGAATTAAGCAGGATATTAAGTGCCCTGCAGGCAAACCGAACCGGCACACAATTTATTACGAATAATTACATCGTCATCGTAAACCGTGGCGAATTACACCTTCAAGAGAACTACACCGAGGATAAAGCGATAGAAATCACGAGAGAGGATGGTCGCATCGAAACGGTGGAAGGAACGCTCCATATCTCCTACTCCACCGATGCCATTACCGACCTGCATTTGTCGTCCAATCAGGTTGCTCATCTGGATACTGCAGGGCTTGAATTTCCTCTTTTGTTGCGCCGGTGGCAGGAAGGAGATTATTTCTACCCACTTGGATTGGGGGGCAAACAAAAGGTGAGCAAATATCTTAAGAATGCCAAGTTGAGTCGATTTGAAAAAAAGCGGGTCCGAGTTTTAGAAGCCGAAGGAGAAATCTGCTGGGTCGTAGGGATGCGGCTTGACGAGCGATACAAGATCACCGATGAGACAAAAATCGTTGCTACATTCGAATGGATGAAAGGCAATCGCTGAAAATGATGAATTCATGAAACAGAATGATGGCTAAACAGATCTAGTATTCTGATAGAGGTTTGTATTATTAACTAGAGCCCGGTATAAACAATGCACACAATCGTAAGATTTCATCTCAACATACTTTTCGTTTTCTTCCTTCTTTTCTTGGTCCATACATCGCTACCTGCACAGGATATCCGCATGTACATTTTCGGGCACAGCTTGCTCGATCACCGACCACCTATGATCCCAACGCCCAGTGACGAAACCACCGTGCCTTTTTGGGTAGACCAAATAGCCAAACATGGCAGTCAGAGCTACGCCGTCGGAGGCCAGTACGGCTTTTTGACGAGCCATGATGATCTACCCCCCATCGCCCAGTGGGGCTACGACAGTGTGGCCGTAGTATGGTATGACGAAAACGAGACTTTTGCTGAGGCCAATATCAATACTATTATGGTCACTGCTGCAAATTTTATCTGGGACATTCCTGCCCATGAGCCACACCCATTTGATGGTCAAACCAGCGTGGTCCAGTCAACCAGTACCATCTTTGATTGGGTCGAGATGCAAGGGGACGAAGCAAATTTCTACATCTATGGCAATTGGCCGGAAATGAACTTGCCTAACGATTTTCCTCCTACTCCACCTACTCCCTCCGAGATTGAAAATTTCCACAACACGACGACAGGTCCTTTTGCCGACTGGTGGCTAAACTACCATGACAGTATTCTGGTGTCTCATCCCCACACACGACTGATCCCCGTAGGTCCAACCATTGCTCGACTGCTCAGAGACCGGCTCGATAGCCTCATTCCCTTTCCTGAACTGTACGAAGATGCTGCGCCACACGGGAGAGCATCCATGTATTTCTTGGCCGGGATGATTACCTACATGGCAGTTTATCAGGAGAATATTCCGCAATCGTATCAACCCGGCGCCATCATCCATGAGACTATCAGAGACAGTTTTCCCATGATCCGAGACTTCTTCTGGTCTGAGCTGAACGACTTCAATTTTGCCAATGGCGAAAGCAGAGTGTTTCTACCTAATTCGACGGCTGTAGATAATATTGCACTCGAGGAAAACGCAATTCACTTTTATCCCAACCCCAGTCGAGGTCAATTGAAAGTATCTGGTGATTTCAGTAATTACAACATTGAAATTCTCGATTCGATGGGTCAGCATCACCTCACCGTCGACACAACTACTTCCGAGCAAATCATCGATTTAAATACGATTCCCGATGGGCTCTATTTTATCCAGGTGAGGAACCAGTCTCATCAATTGTTGTGTGTGAGGAGGATCATTAAGACGGAGTAGTTAACAGGCTTTGCGGAATTTGATTTATAGATTACTCTTTCTTCTTTCCAATGAGTAGAAGCGAATCATCAATTTCAAACTCTTTATAATTTTCAATCGAACGTATCTCGAAATATTTTCGAAACACTTCTCTGAGACCAACTTCCGTATGATAGTTTACGAACAGCCCTTTGAATATTTCGGAACCTTCTCCTTTCCAGAATGAATGGCAAATTATTCCATGAGAATTTAGAATTTCGGATTGCCTTTTGACAGCGTCAATTAATTCGTTGTCAGTCAGATGATGCAGTACTTTGTTGGAGTAAATTCCATCAAATGTTTCGTCCGTTTTCATGGTGATTGCATCTAGCTCAACGAACTCCCCATGTGGATTTTCACTCTTGAGGTGATTCAAAAACTCAGTTGAATTATCTGAACCTTTGACATTGTACGATTTGTTTAAGATTTTCCAATCCGTTCCAGGTCCTGATCCGATTTCTAATAGTTTTGAATCTGCTGGTAAAACCCCTTTCAGTTTCTCAATGAGTTCTTCCCCAGAAGTGTCTTTTGCCAAACGAATGTACTCTTCGACAGATTTTTTGGTTTTATAGTATTTTCCTTCCATATTTAATTTGAATGCATACAACTATATTTCTCAGTTTTTGCAAATCGCATTGCAAAGACATGCGGAAGATCGTATTTTTAAAGGATGAAGAGAGTCCTCGCTATATTCCTCCTGATCTCAGGCCTAACCACAACAGCAAGTTCACAGCATGACAGCTACGTGTACATCTCATCCGCCGGAAATTCACCAGACGATGCGGGGATCGGCATATTTAAACTGGATGGAAAAACCGGCGAACTTACAAAGGTGGCACTAGACCACACGGCTTCACTGAGTCGCTACCTCACGGTAAGTCAGGATCACGAAAGATTGTACTCGATCGACAACGAACAGCTATACGCTTTTGAAATCAACAAACAAACCGGGCAGCTCGAGCTTCTTAATCAACATGGTCTTTTCGGCAGAGGAGCTTGCTACGTTTCAGTCGATCCGAAAAATAGATTTGCCTTTGTGGCCAACTACAGCGGTGGTCAGGTCTTAAGCTTCAAGCTCGATGATCGGGGCTTCGTAGAAAGCAGCACCGACACAATCCAGCATCAGCGTACCAGCGTAGACACCAGTCGTCAACAAGACCCGCATCCACATATGGCTATGCCGAGTCCTGACGGGATGAAATTACTGGTGCCAGATTTGGGTGCGGACCTTACCTATGTCTATGATGTTGATCAGGAAAGCGGTAAATTATTGGAGACCGCACCGCACGGAGTTTCTCCTCCTGGTACCGGTCCACGGCATTTCGTTTTTGATCAGACCGGCAAATATGGCTATGTACTCAATGAGATCATCGGATCTATCACTCGCTTTGACTACGATGCCACAAGTGGAAAACTGATACCTGGAGAAACAATCAGTACACTCCCCGATACCAACACGATGTACAGTAAGTCTGCCGACATCCACATCACACCGGATGGACAGTATTTATATGCCTCAAATCGAGGCCCCAATACCATAGCCATTTTTGCCATTGATGGGCAATCTGGCAAGTTGACCCCTCGAGGATGGTTTGGTTCCGGTGGTAAAGTCCCACGGGGATTTGGAATTGAGCCTCAGGGAAAATTTATTGTAGTCGCCAACAAAGAGAGCGATAATTTATCGGTGTTTGAGATTGACTACAGCGATGGCTCCGTCACGCTGGTGGATCAAGCCGAAGTGACTGCCCCTCAAGCGGTAAAGTTTTTTAGCATTAATTAACCCAATTTATTCACTAGATTATGTGCTACAAGCCAAAATACCCGCGAACTCAAGGACGTCCTGCAATTTTCCTTCTCACCGTAAGGATGCCTACGATTGCGAGGAAAAATCACAGTGGAGCCCTTGATTTCATTGGTTTTTTGACTTTCGCGACGAAAACCCAATGCATAAATTGGGTTGAAAATTTGATACACCTGATGAGAAGACTCCTCCTCTTTGCGGTACTGATACAGACCCTGCATGCCACCGGTCAAGACATAAGTAAGTGGACACCTGAAGACATCATCACCACTGAATATCTGAGATCTGCTGTGATCTCTCCAGACAACAATATGGTTGCCTGGGTAAAGGCCGAAGCAAACAAAGAAAAAGATCGGATGGTGAGTCACATTTATCTTACTAAGATGGATGTGCAAAAAGAGAACATGCCGCTCACCGTACAGCTCACCCGAGGTGACGAGAGCAGTAATAGTCCTCTTTTTTCGGCTGACGGCAATAACCTATTTTTCTTGTCCAGTCGAGACAAAGGGAAGAACTTGTGGGCGCTAAATCTCCATGGTGGCGAGGCTGAAGAAATTCATGAATTTGAAAACGGAATATCCTCTATCGATTGGCTCAACGACTCCTGTCTAATCCTCAAATCTTACGACGGCCCATCCTTACTCCAACTGGAGCAAAAAGAAAAAAAGGACGATGTACTCGTAATTGAAGATACGGTGCTATGGAAACGCACCAAACTGTATTCATTCCATATAGACACCAAGGAGTTAACGAGACTCACCAATAACAAAAAGCCCATCGCAGACTATGCTGTATCGAATGATGGTCATTGGCTCATCTATGCTATTCGGCAAAGCACCCATTATGCCAGTGACGCCAATCCAGATGACCAAATCGTTTTGCATGATCTGCGCACCAATGAGCAATCCACGATTTTGCCCGACTTGCAAACACCTGGCAATTTTCAGTTTACCAAATCCGGCCAGGGATTTTATTTTATGAGTATTCGTTCATCAAATCCGGAGTGGAACGGAGCGGGCGAGGGCGAGGTTTGGTATTTCGATCTGGCGACAAAAAGCCCGACCAGGGTAAATCTCGATGCAAAGTGGGGCACTACAGGATCTATTTTTGTCAATGGTGAAAATGTGCTTGTAGATCTGGCCAATGGCCCGACAAAAAGTTGGGCCCAGTATGTAAAATCCGGATCAACCTGGATCAAGAAAATGTTCAATACTGCTCATTATGGAGCGCATTTTTTCGTCAGTGCTATTTCTGAAGACCACAGTAAAATAGTTTTTGAGCACTCGACCGGTAGCCAGCTACCTAAATACTATTTAAGTGATCACACCGCTGTCGGCAGCGGAAGCGAAATTGTTTCATTGAATAAAAAACTAATTAATAAACCGATCACTCGGCATGAGATCATGCGCTGGCAAGGCTGGAATGATGAAGAGGTAAATGGCATACTTTACTATCCAGAAAACTATCAGGAAGGACAGCGCTATCCGCTGATGTTGTCGATCCATGGAGGCCCATCCGGAGTGGATCAAGATCGCTGGCGTGAGCGCTGGAGCACCTATCCGCAAATATTGGCTCAGCGGGGTGCCTTCGTACTCAAACCCAATTATCATGGCTCCAGCGACCACGGACAGGAGTTTGTCGAATCGATCAAGGGGCACTATTACGACCTCGAGCTAGCAGATATCACCAAGGGTATCGATGTACTCGATACTAAAGGAATGATTGATACATCTCAACTGGGCGTGATGGGATGGTCTAATGGTGCCATCCTCGCCACCATGCTTACGGTGAGATACCCCGATATGTTTAAAGTGGCCTGCCCGGGTGCTGGGGATGTAAACTGGACATCTGATTTTGGAACCTGTCGTTTTGGGGTGAGTTTTGATCAAAGTTATTTTGGTGGGGCTCCTTGGGATGATGTGGGAGGAAAAGTATACAATGAAAATTACATCCTTAAGTCACCCTTGTTCGAGTTGGAAAAAGTAAAAACACCTACTATTATTTTTCACGGCAGCGAAGACAGGGCGGTACCTCGAGATCAAGGATGGGAATATTATCGCGCATTGCAACAGGTAGGAGCTACTCCGGTGCGGTTTCTGTGGTTTCCTGGCCAACCCCATGGACTGGGCAAAATCACCCACCAGCAGCGCAAAATGAAAGAAGAACTTGCCTGGATCGATCGCTATCTTTTTGAAAAAGAGCCCCAGGAAGACCCCAGTCTCAAAGACGATAGTCCTCTGGCTTTGCTTTTGAAAAAAGAAAAAGAAGGCATGCATGCTGGACTCCTTGGGCAAAATGCGCATGGCACATTAATACCCAATTTGGTTGAGATAAAGCCTGACTCTCTGTGGGCAGGACAATATGAAGTGACCAACGGACAGTTTCTTGCTTTTCAATCCGATTTCTCCTTTCCCCCGGGTGAAGAAAATCATCCCGCCGTCGTCGATCATGACCAAGCCGTCTCCTACTGCACTTGGCTCAGCAATCTCTCGGGAGATACATATCGCATGCCCAATAGCAAAGAAGGATCTTCCTGGCATAAAAAAGCAACCAAGGCCGCAGCCAAAGAAAACACGTTGAACTACTGGGCGGGTTATGATATAAATCCTCAAGACGCACAAAGCCTTCAAAATAAAATGAAATCAGTACACTCCACCCTGACAAAACCAGGTGGTCAATTTAAGCCCATGACCATTGGAGCAGCCAAGATTTTTGACCTAGCTGGAAATGTTGCGGAGTACTGCGAGGATGGATCAACCTACGGATACTCCGCTCTCGATTTTGTAGATCCGGCAAATACATCTGCGTCGGCCAGTAAAGAACTGGTGGGATTTCGAGTAATAAAAGAGCGATGAAAAAACTACTTGGGCCAGCTCTACGAGTCTTAATCACTGTCGGAATTTTTATCCTGTTGGGCCATTCATTACAGGTAGGATCAACACGGCTACCTGCCATCGGAAAATTTTTCAGTCACAGTCACGGGTTTTGGAAATCTGCAGAATCTGCTAGTGGCAAAGGGACGAATCTTGAATTAATCTCGCCAGCTTTGCAGGGCGATGTCGAGATCTACTTTGACGATCGCCTGGTGCCTCACATCTTTGCCGAAAATGATTTAGATCTTTATTTCGCTCAGGGGTATGTGACGGCAATGCACCGTCTTTTTCAAATGGAAATCTCCACTCGCTCCGCGGCTGGAACATTAAGTGAAATCATTGGAGATCGAACCCTCGCGATGGATAAGATGCAGCGGAGTCGGGGCATTGCCTGGGCCGCTGAAAATGCCATTGAAGGCTGGAAAAAATTTCCGAAATACTACTCGATGATGGAAGCCTATTCAGCTGGGGTCAATGCCTACATCGAGCAACTGAAGCCAGCAGACTATCCCATCGAATATAAGCTGCTGGATTTTGCACCGGCAAAGTGGAGCCCCTACCATTCTGCACTCTTCAGCAAAGTGATGGCGATTGATTTGGCCATGACAGAATCTGACTTAGAAAATCACAATGCCGTTCAGCTGCTCGGCAAGGATGTGTTTGACCAACTCATGCCCGATTGGAATCCTCATCAATCTCCCATCATTCCGAAAGGCACTCCCTGGCTGTTCGAACCAGAGGCCATTGCAGGCACCAATACACCTATAAACAAGGGACTTTATAAATTTTCAAGTCAGCGGTCAGATCATGAGCTTGGTTCGAATAACTGGGCCATCCATGGCAGTCGGACGGCAA
>CAJQNM010000501.1 GCA_905479665.1 uncultured Saprospiraceae bacterium | reverse complement strand
GACGCCCACAGAGGTTTTTGGGCAAAATGAAGCCTTCCGCAATTGGCAAATATTGAGTGAGAGGCCAGGCTGGCCAAGAGAACCGTCACTGTGTTATAATGCGATGGTCTATCCGATTACGAATTACAAGGTGGCAGGTGCCATCTGGTATCAAGGGGAGTCCAATACGGCAAACTATCAGGTGTATAAAGACCTTTTTCCTGCCATGATCCAAGGCTGGCGTGATGCCTGGCAGACACCCATGCCTTTTTATTATGTGCAGATCGCACCATATAATTATGGTCGACCTTTTGAAGGTGCGCTTTTGCGAGAGTCGCAAATGAAAGCATTGAGTACGCCACTTACCGGCATGGCAGTGATCAGCGACATCGGCAACTATTATGATATTCACCCACGCAACAAACTAGACGTAGGCATACGCCTGGCCAATCTGGCGCTAAATCGACAATACGGTAAAACCAGGGAAGACACTGGACCTCTTTACCAGGGTCATGTTGTTTCGACCAATGAAATGAAAATTTCATTTACCCATGCAGAAGGATTGACCTCGTCATCCGGCGAGCTCACTGACTTTATGATTGCTGGCGAAGACCGTATATTCTTTCCTGCAAAAGCGATGATCGATGGTTCTCACGTGATTGCGACATCTGAGTTTGTACCGAATCCGATCGCCGCCCGTTTTGGCTTTAGCAATCTTACCAACCCCAATCTCACGAATGCTGCGGGATTACCTGCTTCTTCGTTTCGGACCGACGACTGGCCGATTTTGGTTAAGCCGGTTAATATTACGCTTCAGTATCAACCCTCATCAATGGCCTACGAGGTCAATATGCAAGCGGGCCAAGATGTCGAAGAAATACGCTACACGACCAATGGAGATCATCCCGGTCTTTTTGGACTGACCTACCTCGGACCATTTTTTCTGGAGAGTGATTGCACGATACGAGCGATTGCGATCACAAGTGATGGGCCATCTGATTTCCTTTCGGAAAAAGAAGTCGCCGTAAATCTGGCCACTTTTCGAGACATCACTTACGAGCAACAAAGCTACAGCAATCCTTATTCCGGTGGAGGCTCGCAGGCACTAGTCGATGGCCGATCAGGTACGCTGCGGCAAAATGATGGGTCCTGGCAAGGATTTAAAAATGCCGATCTCTCGGTAGTTATAGATCTTGGTCAGCGAGAGGAGATTTCCACCATATATGTGCAAGCATTGCGCAATCAGAATGCGCTCGTTTTCTTGCCGAATAAAGTGGCATTTTCAGTTTCAAACGATGGGGAGAGATTTACCGAAGTTTTTCGCAAACCTGGTTTTCACGCCGATGATGATGAAGTAACCATTGAAAAATATTTTTTCTCCTTGCGTCGAGAGCGCAAGACACGCTACATCAAGATTACTGCCGAATGTATGGGCAAGGCACCATCATGGCACAAGCACAATGGCCAGGAAGCGTGGATGATGCTCGATGAGATTGTTGTTAAGTAGACTACGAGACATCGAGAGTTCGAGACATCGAGATACCGAGAGTTCGAGACATCGAGAGGAGGTGGAGGGCTAGAATGAGGTCAAAAGGTGATAACGCAACTGGCTGACACCTGACCCCTCATTAGCTCACGGGTTATAAGGTGATAACGCAACTGGCTGACCCCTGACTCCTCATAGCTCACGAGTTATAAGGTGATAACGCAACTGGCTGACCCCTGACACCTCATAGCTCACAGGTCAAAAGGTGATAACGCAACTGGCTGACCCCTGACACCTCATAGCTCACGGGTTATAAGGTGATAACGCAACTGGCTCATAGCTGACACCTGATAGCTCACAGCTCTTATCCTTCCTTCAATTCACGCCGCAATATTTTCCCCACGTTGGTCTTTGGCAGTTCTTTTCTAAACTCGATATGCTTCGGTCGTTTGTACCCGGTGAGAAGCTCTTTGCAATGTTCCTTAATTTCGTCTGCGGTAAGTGATTTATCTTTCTTTACCACAAAGACCTTGACCACTTCACCTGATTTTTCATCGGGTACGCCGATAGCTGCGACCTCAAGTACTTTTTCATGCTTGGCGATGGCGTCTTCTATTTCATTGGGATAGACATTAAACCCGGATACCAAGATCATATCCTTCTTGCGGTCTACGATCTTAAAGAAGCCATCTTCGTCCATCTGGGCAATATCTCCGGTACACATCCAGCCGTCGACAATAGATTCTGCGGTCGCTTCGGGTCGATTGAAATATCCCTTCATCACCTGTGGTCCTTTTACCCTTAGCTCACCGATTTCACCGGGAGGAAGTTTGTTGCCGTCGTCGTCTGTGATGCATACATCTGTAGAGGGGAGCGGTAGGCCAATAGTACCAATGCGCGCTGAGCCATCCAGTGGATTGGTGGTTGCTACCGGACTCGTTTCTGTCATCCCATAACCTTCACTGAGGGTGCAACCAGTGGTTGCTTTCCATCTTGAAGCCACGGCCTCCTGGACAGCCATGCCACCTCCCACGGTGAGTTTGAATTTGTGGTCAAGGCCAGCAAATTCCTTATGATTTAGCAAAGCATTAAAGAGTGTATTTACGCCAGTAAGTATGCTGATGTCATATTTCTTAAAGGCCGCAATAAGCGAGTCGATATCACGTGCATTGGTAATCAAGACATTTCGTGCACCGATACTCATCAGCACTAGGCAGTTTACCGTGAATGCGAAAATGTGATAGAGTGGCAAAGCACACATGGCAATCTCTTCTTCCCCATTGAGAAAAGGGATCATGATGGCACGGTTCTGTGCGATGTTTGCCACTAAATTTTTATTCGTAAGCATGGCCCCCTTCGAAATTCCAGTGGTGCCACCCGTGTACTGTAGAAGAATAGTATCGTTTGGATGATTTTCAAAGGGCTTTACGGAAAATTTTGACCCCTGCTTCATCGCCTCCTGAAGAGTTACGGTGTTGGGGATGTTGTATTTGGGCACCATTCGTTTCACATTGCGCACGACAAAGTTGACCATGCGCTTTTTGGCAAATCCCAGCATGCCTCCGATACTTGTGGTGATCACAACTTTTATGTTGGTGTCGCCAATGATCTTTTCCAGATTGGCTGCAAAATTTTCTGCAATGATGATCGCCTTCACGCCCGCATCGGTAAACTGATGCTTCATCTCATGGGGGGTATAGAGTGGATTTGTGTTGACCACCACTAGACCTGCTTTGAGGGCTGCCACGAGAGCTACAGGATACTGCAACAAATTGGGCATCATCAAGGCAATTCGATCACCGGGCTCAAGGCCACGAGATTGAAAGTATCCACTTAATTTGCGGGAATATTTATCGAGTTCATCATACGTGAGCTGTTTATCCATGCTGACAAATGCCACATTCTTGCGGTACTTCTCAATAGTGCTTTCAATAAAGCTGAGCAGATTGGGATATTCGTCAGGATTTATATTGGCCGGAACACCAGTTGGATAGTTTTTTAGCCAGGGCCGTTCGTCCATAGTTTGGTTCGTTTCTTATGGTACAATATAAATAAAAAGATGCCTCGACATTCAAAAATCAAGGTGCGCCCCATCCTCGCGCAACCACTTTACATGCTTCCTATAGTCGGGGCAAGCGTCCTCTACAAGACGCCAAAACTGGCGCGAATGATTGAGTATTTTCAGGTGTGCTAATTCATGAATGATCACGTAGTCTGCCACATCTTTTGGCACGAGAAAGAGTCGTGTACTGAAGTTGAGATTCTTCTTGGCGGAGCAGCTGCCCCAATTTGAGTGATTGTATTTGAGGGATATGCGACTATAGTCAAATCCATAGTGCCGCTCATTTGTGGCCTGCACCCATCGCACGAAAGCTGGTCTTAATGATGCAGCCATTACGCGACTCACAAATTTTGGCATATGCTTCTTGATGACCTCTGCCGACCACTCTTCGGGTAGAGTGATATTGATCACACCGTCGGATGTGATCGACCCCTTTCCTTTCTGGCCACGAGTAGGGTTAATCTGCAGTACGAGTGATCCGAAGATGGTTTGATACACTTGACCAGAGATCGGTGCACTGCGATGATAGCGCTCGAAGAGTTGAGGATTCCGATCATATTGTTTTTCTAACCATTGGCAGGCCCAAAGTTTTGGGTTTCCTCCTAGTCGACCAGACATATCGTGGTGGGGTATCCGCATACGGATGGCTTGGCGACCAAGTGCAATACGCCAAGAGCCCCTGCGCTCAACAATCAGCTCGAAAGGATACGAGCGACCTCTGACCATGATGGTGGAAATCTCTGCGATGATCGATGCTTTTGCCAGCAAGATACTAACCAGCGCCGTGAAAGAGCGTTTATTGATATCTTGTCAGGATGGTTCATGAATTTGGCTTTTGGTCACTATTGCCTCCCGTTATTGCCATCGTTCTGGCGATCTGGACCAAGCAGGTTTACATTTCCCTCATCTTTGGCATTTTTCTAGGGTGGCTCATCCTGAATGATGGCAATGTGATCGCCGGATTTATGGATACGCTCAATGCCTTGGTGGAGGTTTTTGCCGATGGAGGCAACACCAAGACCATAATGTTTAGCGCATTGATTGGAGCGATCATCGTCTTTATCCAGCGCTCGGGAGGAGTGGAGGGCTTCATTCACCTGGTGACTCAAAGACTTGCTCGCATCGAAGCACAGGGCAAGCGAAATAAGAAAGTCTATGTACAACTCATGGCCTTTGTGACCGGCGTCGCAATTTTTGTGGAGTCAAGTATGTCGGTGTTGACCGTAGGTAGCCTCTTTCGGCCCGTCTTTGATAAGCTTGGCATCTCTCGCGAAAAGCTGGCCTACATCGCAGATTCCAGCAGTGCGCCGATATGCATTTTATTGCCATTCAATGGCTGGGGGGCCCTTATCATGGGTCTGCTGCTGGCTCAAGGATTCAGCAATCCGTTTCAACTCATGATGCAATCGGTAGTGTACAACTTTTACCCAATACTCGCCCTGTTGCTCCTTTTGGGTGTCATTTTATTCCAATGGGATCTCCCGGCAATGCGTAAAGCAGAAGAACGTACGCAGGGTGGTAAATTACTTTGGGACAATGCCCAACCGATGGTGAGTGAAGAGATCACCGAAGTTGTAGCCAAGCCAGGCATCACGCCAAGGGCTATGAATATGGCGTTGCCGCTCTTGGTCATGGTACTGATGATGCCCATCATGCTGACGGCCACCGGCTGGCAGTCTGACGCCGCACAAGAAGCAGGTGGGGTAGGAGCGAAAGTTTTTGCGGCATTGGGTCAGGGGTCCGGCTCGACTTCGGTGCTCGTGGCCGTCGTGGTCTCTATTCTATTCTCTGCAGGGCTCTATGCTACACAGCGTATGTTTAGTCTCAAGGAAACTGTTGATCTGGTCTTTAAGGGGATTTCAGGTCTGATGCCCATTGCACTCTTGCTGCTATTTGCTTTTGCCATTGGTGCGGTGTGTAAAGAATTGCAGACGGGAGAATACGTGGCCGGACTGGCCAAGGCATGGCTTAATCCGGGCATGATTCCACTTCTGGTTTTTCTGATCAGTTGTTTTATTGCTTTTGCGACAGGCACCTCTTGGGGTACCTTTGCCATTATGATTCCCATTGCGATTCCGATGGCTCAAGAGATGGGTGTTGGGGAGACGATTGCACTCGCGGCAGCTTTGGGTGGAGGCATCTTTGGGGACCATTGCTCTCCGATCAGTGATACCACGATTTTGTCATCGATGGCCGCGGCGACCGATCACATTGATCACGTACGTACCCAAATACCTTATGTTGCAATTGCGGGAGGACTCACTGCTCTGCTGTATTTGCTTGTTGGCTATCTGGGTTAGAAGGATTTTTTTCCACACTTGTGTTTAATGCCGACGGCATTAGTACACTTCAACCAGCGCCACCACGATCATATCAAGAAAAAAATAATGAGTCTCCTCCGGAAAGTGCCATCTTCACAAAATGAGACTATTTTGGATGAAATTTACGCTTTTTCGAAATTGGGTGATGCCTGAGTATCAGCCAGTTGAGAAAAATGGAAAGATCGCCAAAAAGAGCCATTTTTGATTT
>CAJQNM010000500.1 GCA_905479665.1 uncultured Saprospiraceae bacterium | reverse complement strand
TGGATTTTGCGACAGGCTTTGAAGAATACAAGCTCCTGATGAAAGAGCAAAGCATGAAACTCAAACGAGCCACTGCTGAGCAGATTATAACTTCCATGCAGTCACTTTTGCAGGCTGACCAACCGTCTGATGAGTTGGTCCACTTTATTGAGACTGTGCGTGGACTCTCGATCCACAACCTTAAGCAATCCGAATACTACCTCACCGAATACCAAGAATATAAATTGATCCCTGATGCATACCAACCTTGTGCCGAAGCATAGTCGATAGTAATGAGCGAAAATAATTTTGATGCAATTGTAATCGGTGCCGGGATGAGTGGTGGATGGTCTGCCAAGGAGCTGTGCGAACGTGGCTTAAAGACGCTGCTGCTCGAACGTGGTCCCGATGTGAAACACATTCGAGATTATCCTACGGCCACCAAGAATCCCTGGGAGTTTGATCATCGCGGAGCAATCCCCCATGATGTCAAAGAAGCCAATCCCTCCATTGCACGGTGTTATGCCTACCGCGAGGACAATGCTCATTTTTTCGTGAAGGATCAAGACCACCCTTATGTGCAGGACAAGCCTTTTGACTGGATCAGAGGGTATCAAGTGGGTGGTAAGTCACTGATGTGGGCGCGCCAAACCCAGCGTTGGAGCGATTTTGATTTTGAAGGGCCCGCCAGGGATGGCTTTGCCGTAGACTGGCCGATCCGCTATGGAGATCTTGCACCCTGGTACAGCAAAGTGGAAAAATTTGTCGGGATAAGTGGAAATGAGGACGGGATCGATGTGTTGCCTGATGGCGAATTCTTACCCGCCTGGAAATTGAATTGTGTCCAGAAACATTTTCAAGGTGTAGTCAAAGAAAGATACCGCAATCGCCATGTGATTTTTGGTCGATGTGCACATCTTAGTGAACCCCAAGAAATACACCGCCAGCAAAACAGAGGGCAATGTGTAGCTCGACGCGAATGCGAACGAGGTTGCCCCATAGGAGGATATTTTAGCGCCAACTCAAGTACAATCCCTTGGGCGGCAAAGACTGGAAATCTCACCCTGCGGCCAGATGCGGTGGTGGAGTCGATCATCTTTGATGGTCAGGAAGGAAAAGCGACCGGAGTACGGATTATTGATCGCCTTACCAAAGAGGTGACCGAATACAAGAGCAAAATAATTTTTGTCAATGCAGGAGCAATTAATACGGTTGGGGTGCTTCTAAATTCCAAATCTTCAGAGTTTCCCGATGGACTGGGTAATCACAATGGACTACTGGGTAAGCATGTAGCTTTTCATAATTATCGAGGAAAGATTTCTGGGCGGTGCGACGATTTTGCAGATTCGCGAGAGGTCGGTCGCAAACCGTCTGGTGGGTACATACCAAGATTTCGCAATGTCTATCATCAGGAGACCGATTACCTGCGTGGATATGCCGCCGGATTTGGAGCCAGCCGCCCTCGAGTTGGGGGACAAGTAGAGGGCTGGGGAGAGGAATTGCGTGATAGTATCCTTGGCGACAAGCCGACACTTGGCCCCTGGCAGGTTGGCTCTCATATGATGGGTGCTACCATACCCAAGGAGACAAATTATATCGCTCTTGATGCAGAAAAGGTTGATGAGTGGGGCATACCATTGTTGCATATCGCAATGACCTACGATGACAACGATGAAAAAATGTTGAAGGATTTCTTTGAGCAATTTTCGGAAATGTTTGAGCAGGCAGGTTTTAAAGACATAAAAACGCGTGATACCAAACAGGCTCCCGGACTTGATATTCATGAGATGGGTGGAGTGCGCATGGGGCGAGACCCCAAGACATCGCTCCTCAATGCATGGAACCAACTGCACAGCTGTCCCAATGTTTTTGTCACGGATGGTGCTTGCATGACCTCGACATCGACGCAAAATCCTTCGCTTACGTATATGGCTATCGCCGCCAGAGCGGCCAACTATGCCGCCGATCAACTCGAAAAGGAAAATATTTAGACCAGTGGCTGTACTTCGCTATGTATCCCAATCACTCGTTTGCCTTCCGCTCCTGCCGGCGATCTACTGGCAGGGCAGGAGTGTCGAAGCTGACATTCCAGCGCTGCCTGATGCAAGCGGACCCAGTGGTACGTGTGGTACTGGGGCGACTTCGGATTTTCGTTTGCTCCTCATCGGTGAGAGTACCATTGCTGGGGTGGGTGTTGACACACATCAGCATGGTATCGCGGGTCATTTGAGCCGGGAGTTGTACGATCGATTGGAGCGACCTGTTTCGTGGAGGGTACACGCGGGTAGTGGCTTTACGGTCCAGAAGTTAAATAAACTCATATTGCCCCAGATTCCCGAAGACCCTGTTGATTTAATTGTCATCGGGGTGGGAGCGAATGACGCCTTCAAGCTAAGCACACTGAGGAAATGGCGTAAAAGTATCCGCTTCATGATTTCTAATCTGCAAAACCGTTTTGCAGGTACACCCATTGTTTTCATGCACACCCCTCCGATCAAAGAATTTCCCGTATTTACTTCCTTACTGCGATTTTCGATCGGTAATCTTTGCGAATTGTTTGGCGAAGATCTGGGAGATCTCGTGAATGAATTTGAGGAAGTTTATTTTGCAGGCACGAATTTATCTACTCATGATTGGAAGACTCGATATGCGCTGACCTGCTCGGTAAATGATTTATTTAGTGATGGGGTACATCCCTCCAAGATCACCTACCGACTGTGGTCGAAAGATATTGCACAATTTATTCAGGAGAAAAACATAGTATGCTCACTCGAAAAATAAGACAAAAGATAGATACCAGTGTACTTTGTTGGCTTGCTACAGCAGCCAAAGACGGTACTCCAAATGTGTCACCAAAGGAACTATTTACCCACTACGATGGTCGGTTTCTCTTGATTGCGAATATTGCTTCGCCCCAATCCATAAAGAATGTGCAGGAAAATCCCGTTGTCTGTGTCAGTTTTATTGATGTATTTATCCAGAAGGGATATCAATTAAAAGGTACGGCATCTGTCATTTCAAAAAAAGAAAAAGATTTTGCGTCCTTGGCCAAGCCATTGAAGAAAATGGCCGGAGATCTGTTTCCCTTTACGCAGATTATTAAATTGGAAATAAACGCAGTCAAGCCGATCATCGCTCCACGCTATTTACTTTATCAAGATACTACGGAAGAAGATCAGGCAGAACGTGCCATGCAGAGTTACGGTGTGCGGCCCTTGTAGTCCGATCAAAATGCTACAAAATGTCATGAGTCTTTTGTATGTAGGACTCAAGTACTTCTCGAATGAAACGAGTATATGGCTTGCCCCGCTTATTGGCAATGGCCTTTACAGCCTCCTAGGGATGCGAATATTAATTCGTTCAGACTTCTTCTTGAACTCAAACTTGACAGGCTCAAAGCCACGAACATCAAATTCGGCTAAATCAGCTTCGGCCACAAATTTCTCTGCTTCTTTATAAAACTCCCTTACTTTCTCTTCGAGCGCATCGCTTTGGTCTTTGTCACACCGGCATCCTCGACTAGCTTCTTGTATTCTTCAGTTTCCGCGCCATACATAGCGACCTTGCCGTCCTCATCACTATGGACACCCCAGCCGTAGCGTTTCGTCAGGGGCGATGCGCGGAAGCATGGCTGGCCCTTTGAAAAATAGTTTTCTCGTTCGGCCGCCCAGTCTCTTTTGGAGAATTCTTTGCGTGTGGCAAAAACGGAAAACAAAACCTCATCAGAGGTATACTTGTAAGGGTTTTCGTACAGCATCTCGAATTGCAAATTGGCGACAGTCTTTCCGTTTTCTTTTACCGGAGGCATTTCTCCTCTGTTCGCAGGGCTGTCTTCTGCGATCTCGATAAAGGTATTTGAATAATTTGTGGAATGTTTTACCATCGGCGG
>CAJQNM010000499.1 GCA_905479665.1 uncultured Saprospiraceae bacterium | reverse complement strand
AGAAGGGATGGGCGTAAAGATGAATATGAAATTAAGTCTGAAATGGACTTTGATCAGATTTTAAGAAGGGAATTCAAAATTGAACTTACTCCACTCCAATCTCGGCCAAGAGTCCCGTAGATATCTCTTCGGCAATCTGCTGGGAGGAAGAGCCGCGATCAAAGTACTTTACCCAACGATGCGCACCATCACTGGTGCGAATGATCTCTGCCAGGATTTTACTGGTGTCTCCTCTCGTGAGAAATTTGCCGTTTATAATCCAATCTACCTTCAGCTCCTGAGACAGCGGTTTCAAATCCGCTGGAACATACTTTTCTGTCGAAGTGGGTCCGAGAATATCGAGTGTGTTGCTGTATTTTCCAAGATCATCCAAAAGAAGATAAGCGATCTCATTATTAAAAAAGAAATGAGTACGATCAGTCGGTTGCATGGGCATGATCCCCACTCGAGGAGTGGCCGTTGTTACATCTGTTGGAAGAAATTTTAGTCCAGCTATGCAAAGCCCGGCAAAGACCAACAGCAGGAGGGCAATTCTCCCTGAGCGAAAAAGCTTTCGTTTATTGGGCAGGTCTGTCTCCGGCACAATAGTGCTCTTTAATTCGGGCTCAAGACCAATAGCTTTAAGGGAGGACAATTGTTCAGGAGGTGAAATCCAACGATAGCCCTTGCGGGGTATGGTCTCAATGAATTTGGGATTGGACGCATTTTCGGAGAGTGCTGCCCGAATTTGACGCACACAGAAATGCAGGCTTCGGTCATACTCTACATGTACGTCTGGCCAAATATGGTCTTTTATTTGTTGCCGACTGACCAGGTCTGGATAATTTTCGATGAGCAAGCACAGCAGTTTTGTAGGCTGCGGCGCCAACTGTTCCTGAACCTCAAATTTACTATTTACCTGTCGGAGCAGCTCACCGGTATCTGTTCTAAAAAAGAATGCACCAAATCTATATATCGGCTTCGGCATGGATTATGTATGTGCCTATAAGATAGCGGAAATGCAGCCAAAAATTATAGTGAGCCTCGCGATACTTTGATTCGGCCTTACATTGCTCCTCTACTTTTTAGATACTGGATAATTTTTTCATCACGAGCCATTTGTAGAGGTGTCTCACCTGCTGGCTTAAACTTCCTTCCCACACGATTTACATCTGCACCATTCTCGACGAGCAATGCCACCATATCAATGGGGCCACGGAGACATGCCCAATGCAGGGCAGTGGTCCCCAAAAAGTGTTGATCTTCTACTTCTGCTCCCCGTGTGAGCAGCAGTTCCATCATGGCCAGATCACACTTCCCAATGATGGGATACCAGAGTAGAGCGAAATGGTGTGCACCTCGTTCATGTATTCTTTTGGGGTCCTCCTCCAGGTATTTTTGCACGGTGGTTATGTCATTCATCATCACCGCCGTATTTATGGAATAAGGCGCCCCAAGATTTAAGAGAAAGTCGACAATGGGCTTGCGACCAATGTGTGCACAGGCTTCGACAGATATTTCACTTGTGGTTGCTTGGGCATGGACCAGTCGGGGATCTGCCGTTACCTCTTTTTCCACATATTCCAGATTTCCATGTGCCTGACCTACCAGCCGTCTACGCAAATAGAGGGGTATATCATCGAGGACGGGTACTTCATAGTTCTCACCCAGAGCGTTGTACGCTGTTCGACTGGTCTGGCACACTCGTGGTATTTCCTGTTCATTCAGGATGAGATCAGCGACCTGATGATGCCCGAATTCTAGCGCCAGCTGAAGAGCCGTCTTCCCGCCGCTGTTTTTCCGATCTACGCTTGCACCTAGACGAATAATTAATTCCACCATCTCCAGACTACCCCTTTGTGCAGCCAGGTGAAGCGGCGGATTTTTGCCGCCGTTGGGTGGATCAGGGTCAGCATGATTGCTCAGCAGGGCTGCAGCAGTCATTTCTGCAGTGGCTAGATCGGCATACTGCAAGGCCTGTTCGACCGGTGTTGATGCCTGGGGAAATTCAGTATTCGGGTTGGCACATTTCGCGTAGACTCGCCATATATCCTGGCTGGCACCACCCGCAGCCGCAGCCCACATGACACTGCCGCCCATGGGATGATAGGCATTGATCTGGCCTTTGGTTTCCTCGCTTTCATCTCCCACAAGCACATCAAATCGATCCCAGTCGAGGTCCAGTGCCGCCTCATGCAAATCTGTTTCATACCCCTGCCCCTTCAGAAAGTCGGAGACCTGTTGGTGTCCTTGCAGTTTGGCGAGGGTAAATCCGGACCGTCCGTTCTCATCTTGGGCGGTCAAGAGCGCAGGGTTATTTTCCAGCATTTTTGCAACCAGGGGTTGATTGCCTTCCCGACAGGCAGCGAGAAATTCTTGCGGACTTGACTCTTGCGACGTCCGAAAAACTCTTCCCGGCACGAGTGCCATGGCACTGGCTGTCCATGCAGTCTTAATAAATTTCCTACGTGTCTTAGATTCTTTACGGGACATCATTGGCAGAAATTGGTGAATTGCCAAGGTAGATTTTATGGGGTCTTGTCTGCTTTATCTTGGGTGATGAAAGCCTTAGATTTCTCTTAGCTTGAGACGAGAGGTAGCCTTTATTCTTTTGATCGATAGATCGGAGTGACCGGAGCAATACCCAAATTCGTACTGATAGAGATGCTCTCTTCAATATTATTCACAAGGGGAAATGCGACACCGTATTCAAATAGCAGCGATAATTCTTCGGCGTCATCGGTGCCGAAATAATTGATCCTGATCCCATTATCTTTCAAATATTGCGTAAGCTCTTTATAGATGGGAGTAATGTCTCCTTTCAATTGAATAAAATCATCGCTTTGCTCTTTCGTTGCATACACATAGTCCCAATTGGAGCTCTGTCTCTCCATATTGCAAATCTTAATGGTAGGCTCCACATTCCTAGCTTCAATGGCTGCGGCTCTATTGCAAGCGAGAAAAGATTGATGGAGTCGGTCATGCTTTGCAATTTCCGCAGCGACCAGACCGCCAATACCAGGTGTACTCTTTAAGTGGACATTGAGCCAAATGTTAACAGGCATCATGGATAATGTTTCCGATAGAGTAGGTATTCGCTCACCCCTATATTGCGTATGCATCCAGTTACCAGCATCGAGTTGTTTAAGCTCTGCAAGAGTCATTTCAGCGACTTTTCCGTGTCCGTTGGTTGTCCGATCGACACTGTCGTCATGAATAATGACAAGTTTTTTATCTGCGGTCACATGAACATCAAATTCGATCATATGTGCCCCTTGATCGATGGCAGCTTGAAATGCAAGCAACGTATTTTCTGGATGAGTAGCCATGGCACCGCGATGTGCGCAGAGACCTCTTTCAGGTAGTTCGATCTCCATTGGCTGAGCCGTGATCCACCCAAGTGAAAATGGTGAAACAAGCATCCAAAGGATCATTCTACTTGAATACTTCATGTTGCCAATTTGTCAAATTTAATTCCCCCATGTGTCCATCACTTAACCCAACACCGCTCCGTCCGAGATGCAATATGATCCTTTGAGTGCAGTGAATATTTCTGGGGCCCTCCGTATTTGTTGTGCAGGTTAAATATTTATCGAGTAAGTTAGTCCAAATTTTTGATCATTCGATCCTCGTAAACTCTGTACCATATCTGTACCCCTAGTTCCTTGCCCCCTCGCTCTTTTGTAAGATAAACGGCAACATTGAGCGCACCCCAAAAAGGTTGCCAAATCAAAAATGTCTCTTTGTCCCTGCCAGCCGGTAGGCAGGGATCTTTTCATTTTTTCCAATCGGCTGATACTCAGGCATCACCCAATCTCGTCAAAGTGAAAACCTCACCCAAAATAGACTCATTTTATGAAGATGGCACTTT
>CAJQNM010000498.1 GCA_905479665.1 uncultured Saprospiraceae bacterium | reverse complement strand
GGAGGAAGTTTGTGGTGCAGTGACGGGGATTTTAGATATTAGATTTCAGACGTTAGATTTAAGATTTCAGACGTTAGATTTAAGACGCCGGAATCTCCCTTCCTCAAACTGCCCTAGAATCTTATGTCTTGTTTCTAATTTATCCTCCATTTTCTGGGCTTGCCGATCTCTCCGCTTCGCTCCAGACTTGGGAATCCCTATCTACAGGCCAGCTCGAGAATCCCTACCGCAGCATCTGACTCCTGACTCCTGACCCCTATCTTCTTATGTCGATCTCTTTTTTCAAGACATTTCAGAATTCCATTTATCCTGCTCCTCCCTGAAAGTCCAAATCTCTCATGCAATTATTGCCGTCGCACCGACATCTGCATCTCAGTCGTCTGGGAATTTGGCAGCGCTTGAAAATGGGTCTTCCCCTCCAGTGCGTCGACGTACTGCACAGAGCCCAGACGAAATTTGAACATCACACCACTTGCCTGAAACATCTTGTCTTCCAAATCACAGAAAAATGGGTTGTAATTACTCTTCGGTAATGCGAAGGCCACTTGAGGGTTTTTTGGCAGTAGTGCTTTCAGATCCTTGGCCATCCACTTTACATCCAGCTGTTTTGTCTGCAATGAGACAGGGCTCATCTGCAGCTCAGGATGGTCCATTGTGACCTGACCAACCAGCTGCAGCGCTGCACATAACAGGAAACCGCAAATCAAGAGGGCTGTCTTCATGATTGGTAAGATACGAGAATTCGAGAGTCCGGGATTTCGAGAGTTCGAGAGTTCGAGAGTTCGACAGTCCGGTCAATTCCAATCTGGATCTGGATCTATTTTAGAGATCTCAGGTTTGGAACCTGAGCTAGAGGTGTAGATCCTGAGCTATGGTTTCGAATCAAACAAGGGTAAGGTCCGGATCCATTCCCGACTGGGAAAAATTATCTCAGGTATAGGGGGTAGGTCCAGATCCATTCCGGACTGAGATAGAACTAATCTCAGGTAGGGAACCTACCCAAATTATCCATTCTCAATTTTCAATTGTCAATTTAAATTCACCGATTTTTCAGCGTTTCAAATAGCTTTTCATTGATGTAGTAGTTGGACTTCCCCAGCTTCTCCTTCCTCAGGATGCCATCATCTGCCAATTGATTTAAATAATTTGCAGCAGTGACCCTGCTAACGCCTAAATCCCTAACGACAAATTCAATCTTAGAGTACGGATGCTTGAACAAATTATTCAATAAATCTTGGCTGTAAAACCGATAATTGTCCCGGAGTAGCAATTTTAGATCTTGCATCTGGAGCTTTATTTGAGATATGAGTTGGATCGTATCTTTAGAAGTATGCTCGACAGAATCAATCATGTACTGCAGCCACTCCTCCCATCTATTTTCAACTCGGACAGTCTGGAGAAGTTCATAATATTTTGTCTTATTCTTAATAATATAATTACTCAAGAAGAGGATTGGAATATCCAGCAGTTCCTGAGTGATTAAGTATAAAATATTAATAATTCTTCCTGTCCTTCCGTTTCCATCATAAAAGGGATGGATGCTCTCAAATTGCAAGTGAATGACAGCCATCTTTATCAATGGATCTAGATCTGTCATCGAATTATCATTAATAAACTCTTCCAGGTTTTTCATAAGATTCACAATGGTTTGATAATCTTGAGGTGGCTTATACACAACCTGTCCAGTTGAGGCATTTTTCAATACTGTTCCTGGCACTCTTCTAAATCCTGCATTGTTTTTTTCCAGTCGCTCCTGAATTTGGAGTATTGAGTTATTCGTTAGGAGGTTATTCTTTTGAACTAGCGAAAATCCGACTTTAAGGGCTTCGACATAATTTTGCACTTCTTTAGAATCAATGGAAGACAGGAGTTGAAGCTCTGCTTTGTAAAGCTCGTCGTGGGTAGTTATGATATTCTCAATTTCAGAACTGTCTTTTGCTTCTTGCAATCCCAAGGTGTTGATCAGTATATGTTGATTGGGTATTGTGGCAGCAAGTCCTTTCAACTCAGCTAATGCAGCGTGAGCCCTCGGCAATTTCTTGAGGACAGATTTTGTTTCAAGGTCTACCGAGAGTGGCAGTGGTTCCAGTGCCCATTCAGTCGCATTTTTCATAGGATAAGAAAGGTGGAATTTCTATACATGTCTTTCAAACGTGTAAAGATAATTCAATTTTCTTTACACGTTGTCAATGTTTGTTCGACTTGTCTCAGGTATGAAACCTGAGCTGAGCCTTCGAATCTGAGGTGGGTGTTTCGAATCAAAACAAGGGTTAGGTCCGGATCCTTTCCTGACTGGGAAAAATTATCTCAGGTATGGGTTAGGTCCGGATCCATTCCGGACTGGGAAAAATCAATCTAAGGTAAGGGTAAGGGTAAGTCTGGATGTATTCCGGCCGGGAAAAATTTTCTCAGGTTTGGAACCTGAGCTATAGGTATGGACCCTGAGCTTGATCTGGAACCTGAACTTTGTTTCGAATCTGAGCTGAGGCTCTCGCCCAAAAAATAATTAAATGATGATCTCATAGGCCTTGCATTAGCCTCTAGAAAGTCTTAACTTAGGTAAGTACGAAGCTGAATGGCTTCTTCGAACCGCAATCTATGCCAGTCTTAATCCCTCCATTGCATATTACTCCAACCCCAACGTTTCGGTACAAGGAACGCCCACGGGGAGCTACACCCGAAACAATGCTGGTCGAATTCTAAAACACGCATGTGTTGTGGCAAATAAGAAAGCATCCGAATCGACTTCATTTCAAGCCGAGCATGGCTACGGTGAAGAAGCTCGAAATACACGTACTTTTTCCCCTAATCCTGCCTCAAACTTTCTGGAGGTGCCTGAAATTTTTGATCCAGAATCTATCGAAATCGAGATCGTCTCACTCACCGGTACTGTAATAAAGAACCTACCCATCAACAACTTTAAAGTTGATATTTCTGATCTTGCTCGTGGTGCTTATTTTATCATAACCTATTCAGATGAAAAAAAATATAAGCAACTCTTTATTAAACAATAAGGTTATTATCCTACTTCTTCTGGTTGGGGTGAATATCCAATGTGAGAAAGACAATCCCATCCCTAACGAGCCAGTTGCTTGTCACAGCTTTGTTGATAGTCTGCTTTATCACAACCATTTTTATGGTGCTAACTCGATAGACGAACAAGAAATTTTGTCAACGATGGAAGGATACTATATCTACGATACAACGGTCTGTCTAGTGCCGTGCTACTCTGATTCTAGTCGTGCACACAATCATTACATACATTTCGAGAATTACCAAGTAGAGTTATTTGAAAAAATAACAAATAAGAAGTTGGCAGAGGCTACATTCACACTTGAGCAAAACAAATGGAATCCTGGTGAGCCATACCTCGTTAGATTGCCTCGAAGTGATGATGAAACCTTCTCTGACGCTGGTGTATCGTTGTTCGGCTGGGTAATGCCATGTGAATCATGGATGGTCTTCAGTACAGAACATGTAGATGGTGCATCGATCTATTATCGACCTTATGATCCAGAAAAAGATTAATCCTTCGACATGAGCAAGGGTAGGTCCGGATCCATTCCGGACTGG
>CAJQNM010000497.1 GCA_905479665.1 uncultured Saprospiraceae bacterium | reverse complement strand
GGGAAAGTGCGAGCGAATCACCGCCGCAATGCCGGCAATCACTGGTGCTGCAAAACTTGTACCACTGGCCGTGCGATAGGTAGAGCCCACATCGGTCGAATGGATTTGATGACCCGGGGCAAAAACATCAACGTCTTTTTGACCATAGTTGGAAAATGAAGCCACCATATCTTCTCCGGGTTGATAAGCGAGCGCACCTACGGCGATCCAGCTGCGCGCTTGCTTGCCGCAGAAGAGACACTTAGCCACATCATAGGTATCATTCGGATAGTTGGGCTCGGTGTCATTGTCCTGACTGCTGTTGCCCGCTGCATGAACCATCAGCACATCTTTGCGATCTGCATATCGGATCGCTTTTTCTACTGCTTTTTCACGAGGCGAAAAACCCTTGCCAAAACTCATGTTGATAACTTTGGCGCCGTTGTCTACCGCATAGCGAATCGCATTGGCCACGTCTTTGTCTCGTTCATCGCCGTCAGGAACAGCTCGTACGGCCATGATTTTCACATTGTCTGCAACCCCCTTGATGCCGATATCATTCGTGCGATCAGCAGCGATCACACCAGCGACAAAAGTGCCATGGAATCCATCAGGACCCTTTACATCTGCATTGCCATAGGTCGATTCACGCCAGTCATCATAATTATCCTTGACGATTTCGCGAGAATTGAAATCTGCATTGTAGGCATATTCGGCTTTCTTTTTGGCGTCTTTCAGCGCTCCTTCATAGTCGCCAATGACCATCTCTTGCAAATCATCTACGGTGCCTTCAAACCCACCAATTTGTGGCAATATCTCGGCAAGAAACGACTTGACGAGGGCAAACTCAGTGCCGTCAAGACTGTCGATTGCCTCTTGGGTAATCGGAGTATCTCCCAATGCCTTGCTGGATGATTCAAAAATAAATGTGAGGTAGTTGACCAGCTGCGCATATTCTTTTACGTTCTCTTCAGCCGAAGTCCGCTGAGACACAACGTCTTCTTTGTATTGCAAATAGCGATCGTACTCCTCCTGATCTTTAGGCGACAGCTTGTCACGCTTTGCATTGCTATACTTTGTGTGCAAGGTCTGATACACTCTGGTCAACTCATACGTGTCATAGCCCACATTTTTCCCGTCCGGTCCCCCTATGAAATTCCAACCATGGATGTCATCTACATATCCATTGCCATCGTCATCAATGTTGTTGTCTGGGATCTCACCGGGATTGTTCCACATTACTTCGACAAGATCCTCGTGATTGGGATCTACCCCACCATCGATGACAGCAACGATAACTTCGGAGCCAGGTTTGTCTTTTAAGGGACCATTATACATTTTTTCGGTGCTCACACCGTTTACTCCATCAGAAGCGGGATCAAGATTAAACCAGTTTTCCGGCACGCCTTGTTGCGCATGAACGAGATTGATCAACAGGCTGGTCGTGAGGATCGATAGGATAAGTATTACTTTAGGCATGAATTTGTGCATCAGTGTACCATATTATTTTGCAAATCTTTAAAACGCATCTCTGAATCCGAAAGTTACCATTCCGAGGTCTATTCGCCTACCTTAATGAAATATTAACAGATATGTGGTCGCGGCTTTTTAAGTGTCTAGCCTTTGGTTTCCTCACAAGCGTAGGGAGTGTTTGCGCCCAGGCCGGTCTCTTCGAAGGCGGATTTTCTGCCGGTGCAGGTCTCTATTCGGGAGATTTGGGCCCGGATCAATTTAGTGAATATCTCGCCAATACACGTCCTTCTCTCGGACTTTTTGTGAGATACCATGTCACTGATCGGATTAATGCGCGCGTCGGTTTTCAGTATATAAAGATCGTAGGGGATCATGCAGATCGAGATGATCCACGCAACCTGAGTTTCTTCACGGACATCTATGAAGCGCAGTTGCTCGGCGAATTAGACATTTTTCAGTTTGGCTATGACGAGCGTCGTCTCACGCCATATGTATTAGGGGGACTCGCGTACTATCGTTTCAATCCTCAAGCCGAATTTAATGGCGGAGAAATCGAGTTGCAGCCCCTGGGGACAGAGGGGCAGACACTGCTTGATGGTCCTGGGCCATACAATCTCAATCAGATTGCTGTGCTGGGTGGGGTAGGAGTACGTTATGCACTTTCGGAAAATGTGACGCTTGGGGGAGAGTTTATGTTTCATTATTCATTCACAGATTATCTGGACGATGTCTCTTCCGTTTATGCCAATTCAGATGATTTGAGCACGATGGTCAGTGCCATTAGTGCAGAACTCGCAGATCGAGCAGCTACCCCACAGGCGCCAGGTTCACGGAGGGGGAATACAAGCGTGAAAGATCATTTTGGTACCCTAACTGTCACATTATCGTACAACTTTCACAACCTCTCACTGGGTGGAGGAAATCAATGGGGTTGTCCCACTTTTTGAAACCCAACCATGTTTTGGTGAATACACCGCTTCAGACACTTCAGCAATATTGGCACTATCGTGCATTTCGTCCGCTGCAAGAGAACATCATAAACCATGTACTCAGTGGTGAAGATCTGGTGGCCCTGCTGCCAACAGGTGCTGGAAAATCTCTATGCTTTCAAGTGCCCGCCATTCTGCAGAAGGGACTCACCCTGGTGGTCTCTCCCCTCATTGCTCTGATGAATGATCAGGTGAAGCAGCTGCTGGATCGAGGCGTTCGGGCGGCGGCTATTCATTCGCATATGAGTCGTCGGGATATGGAGTCGACCCTAAATTTGGCTTTTCATGGGGGGCTCGACTTGCTCTATGTTTCACCAGAACGCCTGATTACGGATAAATTTCGATTGCAACTGGAGGGATTGCAGCTAGCGACGATCGTTATCGACGAAGCACATTGTACCTCCCTGTGGGGGTATGATTTTCGCCCTTCCTATCTTCGCCTGGCGGAAGTGCGTCAGCAATTTCCAAAGGCAAATATGGTGGCTTTTACGGCCACCGCCACCCGTGAAGTACTGGCAGACATTCAGGAGAAACTGGCACTGCGCGAAGCCGCGATATTTCGGAGTGAATTCTTACGACCGAATTTGCGCTTCGGTGTGTTGGAAGTAGAAGATAAACTGGCACGGATACACCGTTTACTCCAGCAAGTGAAAGGAGCAGGCGTTGTGTACTGCACCAGTCGCAAATCGACCCATACCATTACGCGTTTTCTGGAGAGACAAAAAATAACGGCTGCTGCTTATCATGCTGGGCTTGATCATGAAACAAGAGAGCAGGTGGAAGGGCAGTTTATGTCTGATGAATGTCGCGTCATAGTGGCTACAAATGCCTTTGGAATGGGCATTGACAAATCAAATGTACGCCTGGTGGTCCACCATGGCATACCCACCAATATTGAGTCGTATTACCAAGAGGCAGGACGTGCAGGTCGCGATGGGAAGGACAGCTATGCCATCGCTCTTTTTCAGGAGGCTGACCTGAAAATTCTTCATGAGAAGATGCGTCAGGAATTTCCCGAGATGAAATTTATTCGGCGGGTTTATCAAGCATTGGGAAATTATTTTAAGCTGGCCAACGGTGCGGGACAAGGCCGATCTTATCTCTACGATCACGAAGAATTTTGCACACGTTTTAGATTGCCCGCTCAGGAGACCAAAGCGGCTTTAAAAATATTAGAGCAGTCGGAGTGGCTGGCACTAAATGATGGGTTTCATCAACCGGCCCGTGTTCAGTTTTCGCTTTCTGGTGGTGCGCTCTACGAATTTAGAGTTGCCCACAAGGAATATGATCAGCTTATCGATATACTCTTGCGTGGATCGGAGGGAATTATGTATAATTTCAGCAATATTAATGAGCATAAAATAATGCGACGCGTGGGAGGCAGTGTAGCGTCGGTCAGAAAAAATCTCAGGCAATTGGAAAAGATGGGTGTGTTGAAATATGTGGAGAGCAGCGATTTGCCACGGCTTATTTTTTTGCAGGAAAAAGTGACTGAGCGAAATCTCACCATCGATCGAGAGCGCTATACTTTTTTGAAGGAACGTCGAGGGTTGGCCTTGCAAGCAATCGAAACATATCTCCGCACAGATTCCTGTCGCCAACGGAATTTATTGGAATATTTTGACGAAGAGCTGCAAAGTGACTGTGGTGTCTGCGATAATTGCCGCAAGAAAGAGGCCGCAAATCTGCAGGGCGATAAAAAACATACGCATTCGATTTTAGAATTTCTTTCCCAAAACGATCTGACACTGACCGACCTGCTGATCAATTATGATGTCGTCGAGCACCCTCATGTCATTGCGACGGTGCAATTTTTATTAGGAGAAGAAATGATTGAGAAATCTGGTGATCTACTTCGGGCCTCATGAATAAACGCCTATACATTACGGTGACCAACGATGGTGCATCCGACCGAAGGATGAATCGTCTGGCCAGTTTGTTGCGTAGACATAATTGGACCGTGATTATGGTAGGTCGAATTTTTGACCAGGCGAAAGAAAAGCAGGCTGATTTGGTTCAGCTCAAGTGCAAGAATCGCAAAGGTCCAGCGGCCTATTGGGAATATCACCGGAAACTTTGCCGGTACTTGAGCTCCCAGCGAGTCGATATGATTTGTGCCGTCGATTACGACACTCTGCCGGCAGGAGTCCTTATGTCCCGTAGGCAAAAAGCAAAACTCATTTTTGACAGTCACGAATTTTTCGAAGAGGTTCCGGAGCTTTTGGGTCGACATTTTAAGAAATGGATCTGGCGTAGATTGGCACAGTGGGGCATACCTCAGAGTGATTTACGGTGGACGGTCTCGCAAGAGATTGCGGAAGCTCTGCACCATCGATATGGACAGCCCTTTGAGGTGATCCGGAATATGCCGTCAAGATATGTCATCGATGAGGAGCCACGCGATCGAGCGCTGGTGTATCTGGGTGTCCTCAATGAGGGTAGAGGATTGCCTCAACTGATCAAGGCCATGCACAAATTAGATTTGAAACTATGGCTGATCGGAGAGGGTGATTTATCAGACCAGCTTCGAGCGCTCGTCTTACGAGAGGGACTTTCGGGGCAGGTAGAGTTTTTAGGTTGGCTTCCGGAAGCCGAACATCGCAAGTGGTTGGGGCGAGCTCACGTGGGAGTAAACCTTCTGGATACGCAATCGACGAGCTATCGGTTTTCCCTGGCAAACAAGTTTTTTGATTATGTGCATGCCGGACTGCCTCAACTCACCATGAACCTTCCTACCTATAGCAGACTAAATAGAGAGTGTGAGGTGGCACTTTTACTCGATGATTTAGATCCTGCTGCAATTGCTCAAGGGATTAACGAAATATGCACATCGACCCGATGGCAAGCCCTGCATGCTCAAACTATGTTGGCTCAGGAAAAATGGAATTGGGAGATCGAGGCGAGTAAGGTTCTCGCATCAATTGAGAATATGTAATACACGTTCGCAGCATAATGATCACCATTGGTAGCAAATAGCGTTTTATTCCGGCATGCCAAATGAGGAAATACTATCTTCTACTTTTCCTCTGCTTTTCCTCTGCGTATTAAGCGCTTTCCCTCAACACAACAGAAAAAGACTACCTCCTTTTTTATTTAAATAATTAATAAATCAGGACATGAAAACAGTTTGCACCGTAGTCCTGGCCTCGTTGTTTATGACAGCATGCCAGACAACTCACCCCTCCGGGTCATCAAATCTAAACGCCCCATATGCCCATTATCGTGATCTTGCATCTGCACTGCGCAATCATGTAGGAATTGTAGCGGGCAATGCAGGTGGTCAAGAACAGATATTGATAATGCGCAATCAGGCCGCCAAGCTGCAGGAGCCTCTTTACGTGGTAAATGGCAGCCCCATGGGCACCAACTATCAGATGGTAAATCAGACCATAGATATGCAGCGAGTCACCCATATTCGCATTTTGCGAAGCCCTGCCGAAGCGATCGAATATGGGCCACTGAGTGCTGGTGGCGTGATCCTGATTTATTATCTATAGTAGGCATGGATTGGTACGGGATAGGCGCGGATCCATTTCCGCGCTAGTTTGAAAAGAGGAAAATATCCGAATATCTCGGAATAGGCGCGGATCTATTCCGCGCTAATTCAATAATAAATCCGCGCTAATTCAAAAAAAAGACCCTTTCCCTAGCTCTTCATAAATGATTTTACCAATTCCCCCTTGGCGGTTTTAATTCGGAGCAAGTAAAGACCGACAGTTAATTGATCTATCGAAAGTGGATGCTGAAAGGTTTCTGTGGCGATCCTTATTTGCTGGAGTAATTCGCCTCTTGCAGAATAGATTTCCAATTGCTCAATGTTGGTGTCACTGTTCACCTGCAGTATATTGCGCGCCGGATTGGGGGAGATCGAAAATTCAGAAAAAGGAGTCTGGCAGTCATCTTGCAACTGAATAATTTTGGAAAATTCATTTTTGCCGTCCAGATCAAATTGCTGCAAGCGATAGTATTGTAGATCAGAGTCCTGATTATTTAATTCGACGTGATAGCTCAAGGGGGGCCATTGATCGCTCGGTAACATTGTTTTCACCGTCTCAAATACGATTCCATCGCGACTTGCTTGCAAATCAAAATGACTGTGACCCGCCAGAGAGCGGACTTCCCAGGATATTTTATGATCGCAGCCCTCAGCTACTCCGGCAAATTCTGTAATCTGGATGGGCAGTGCAGCTGAGAATAGGTTAAAATTTTGGGTGACTGTGATGCCCAATTGCAAGGAAACATCGGCAAAGATTGTTTCATGTCCCGGAGCAGATACCTTGACGCTGACCATATTGCCAGCTCCACGAGCAGTAGTTGCTTGATCGACCACTCCTAGGCTGTAATCACCAGTGGCCAAGGAGGATGTTTGCGGGTTATACGGCAGTGCGGAGATTTCTACGACTGCGCCATCAATTCCGACTCCACTTTCATCCATCACGTTTCCCGCGAGATAGCCGGCATCCGCATAGGTAGGATTGAATACAAAGAGCCCATGGCTTCGATCGGAAGCAAGCAAAAGTCCAGATGGAAGAAAAGGATATGCACCCCAACAACCTGAAAAACCACTGGTTCCACTATGGGTGTCGTAGGCACCTACTTCTACGACGTTGGTCGGATCTTTGATATTAAGAATCTTAACGCCCTCAGAATAATGGGAAGCAATTGCAAAATCTCCCATCACATGCACGTTGTGTGGTATTTCATTTCCATTAGCACCTTCGAAGGGAAGATAGCTGTCAAGCTTGGTAATCTGGTCGGGGTCGCTGATGTCAAAGACCTCAATCGCTGCTCCACTCTTCTCATCGGTTGTCAGAACGATGCTGTTGTCATCGTTGGTCCAGGCATTGTGCGTGAAGGTGTTTTCGGTAGTTTGGGCAGCCTGAACACTGGCGGTGACACTTGTCGGAGTCTTGGTAAGACCAAATAGTACAAACCTTCCTGCGTAGATTTCTGAGGTGACCATCATATTATCTCGCACAAAGACATCGTGTGCATACACAGCGGGCCCTTTGCCCACGAGAGGGGGCTGGGTAGGATTGGTCGCTGCATTGAAAATTAGAATCCCGCCATTATTAATTCTTTGCTGGGAGACAGCATTACCAGCAGGTGATCCTGACGCACCTGCCAGGTAGATAAATCCATCATCGTCGATGTACAGGTTGTGGGATCGATCGAGGATAAGATGACCAGTTGCGGAGCCAGCGTCTTCGATGGAGGGCTCATAAAAACTGTGGGTTATGCCACCTGATGATGGGTTTGACATATTGATCACCAAGAGCCCATCGTGCGTGCCTCCTGCATCCGCAACAACATAGACATAGTCTCCATAATTCTTGATGTCTCGCCAGGAACTCGTAGCGCCCGGGATGGTCTTTACCTTACTGGCGTTGCCACTGCTGTTTAGGCTATAGATCACCGTACCACATGTGCTGCCAAGAATGGCATACTCCGTTCCATTGCTGTGTTTGAAGCCCCAAACATCGTTATAGGAAGAGCAACCACCATCGGTCGGATTGTCGATGAACT
>CAJQNM010000496.1 GCA_905479665.1 uncultured Saprospiraceae bacterium | reverse complement strand
ATATTACGCAGGGCAAAGTACTACTCAATGCGGAAGCAACCAGACAGAATTTTGAAAAAATGTTTCCAGCAGCACGTCAAATCCATTTATCCCTTCATGCATTTACCAATGATGCAAATCCCAGTCGGTCGTACCTGCAATTTCACCCTACCACTCCCGACAGTGAGAGTGGCAAGTTGTACGCTGCGGAAATTTATCAACGTCAGCTTGATGCTGATTTGACTGTTCTCAGTGCCTGCGCGACCGGAGTTGGAAACATCGCCAATGGGGCTGGCATCTTAAGCCTGGCACATGCCTTCGCCTATGCCGGAAGTCGATCTACACTCTTGTCTCTATGGCAAGTTTGGTCGCAATCATCTGCGCAGCTAATGGTCTCATTTTATGAAAATCTCAGCCGGAACACACCGATCGATGCAGGATTGCAGGCCGCTAAATTGCATTGGATTAAAAATACCAAGGCCACCGAATTAACCCATCCTTTTTATTGGGCTCCTTTTGTTCAGTATGGCCAAACGGAGACTAATTCTTTTCCAAAAAACAAATGGCCCTTCGTACTCGTAGGCGTATTATTAGTCACGATGATCTTCTACTCCATTTTTCGTAAAATCTCCTCTGCTTCATGCTGATATGGATGAGCAGCCTCTCCACTTAATACTAGGAGTTTCGCTTTTGCGTCACTGCTCCTTTCCATGCCAAGTAGGCTCAGTGCTTCAAACCACCTCGCTTCCTTCTGAAAACGATTCTGATGATCTCCTAAGGACGTGAACGCCGACTGTGCCTGCGGGTATTGCCCCAATGCCAAAAGCGTGTTGGCGCGGTAAAAACTCAACGTATCGTTTGATTTTTCCAGGCCTTCGAAGTACTTCAATGCCTGAACATAGTCCTTGTTCTGATAGGCTTGCATTGCAGTCATTTCCCTACTTGTGGTTTGATTCTCCCCCTTTAGGACGGGATCCAATATACTGGGGTACGGTTCGAAATACTGTGCGATGAGATCTGGGTTTTGTTTTTGAAAAACCCAGAAGAGAGAGACCAAAAGAAGAGCTAGTGAAGCTGCCACCAATACGATACGGGGCAAGGATCTGGTCCGCCCGAGCTTTCGCGGCACTGACGCTGTTGATTCTTTGTCCCAAGACTGCAGTTGCTGTTTTAGTAGGTCCTCATTTTCCAGAGCAAGAGCCTTTTGTAAACCCTGCACTAATTTTAATTGTTCCTGAATTTCCAGTCTCCCCAGATTCGCTTCCCACCAAGTCTGTTCTGACAGCGACAGACTCTTGCCCTGCACTATCTTCCTAATAATATTTTCTTTATTTGTCTCCACTATGCATCCGCATTTTTGACCATCTCCTTTAATTGCCGAAGACATCGTGATTTCTGGCTCTTGGTCACGTTTTCATTGCGCAGATTCATAGAGTGCATGATGGCTTCTATGCTGTATCCACGATAATAAAAGAGGGTGAGAATTTTTCTGCAGCTGGGTGACATCTGACCAATTGCTTTGCGAAGGCATTCTTCCCAGATGTTCAGGGCAGGGTCTTCTGGAATGGTATATTCTTGTCCCGATGCAACCAGGTCAGCCTGCAGTTGACGTTCTTCTTTTTGTTTCTTAATTCGGTCGAAAATCATGTGCCTTCCAATGCCAAATAAATAATTTTTGATATCCTTCTTAATATCTACATTTTTCTTCACAGCCTGATACAAGGCGATAAACGCATCCTGATAAATATCCGTACGGGACTCACTGTCAAGATTGTATCGTGCAGTGCTGTTCAAGAAGTCTTTCTTGTAGCTCAGGTACAATTCTTTTAACTGACTATCACTTTGTAGATCATCACTCATATCTAAGTGGCAGATACCAGCTAAAAGTTAACATAATATGGAATACTCTTCTCAGCTGGAATGGAACCAGGGCTCGATACACCAGAATTTGTCGTTTGACTTTTACGAGCCCGCTGGAGATACACACTCGCAGCGACCATGGATCATCATGGCTTTCGGATGTCCTTTCTTGCAGGCAACATGGCAAATGTTCGATCTGATCAAGCAATGAGGCAGCTCAGGTCAGATCCTACATGATCTGAAATTTGACGCAACTTTATATTCTGCTAAAAACAGCCTTCCTTTCAATAATTCTTTGTATATTATGGTAGACAGGATTTAGTTTGGCAGAATTCACCCCTCTCAAATTCGCTAGTTGTTGGAACTGATTGTTAATCACCGTAAACTAATGTGCGATGGAATCAAATTCAAACTTAAGGAATCTATCTAACCTCATCAGGCAAAACCAAAATTCGAAACAGATCTATACGGATGCTGTCCAAGTGACCAGCAATCGAGATCTACGCAAGTACCTAATCAATCGAACAGAGGACTGGAATCGCTATGTGGATCAAATTGGCGTGCACCTCGAGAATGAGCCGACACCAAAAACAGGAACCCTCGTTGGAAATCTACGCAGCACATGGTTCACTTTACAAGGCGACATCATGGGATTGCAACAATCTCAGATTTTAGATACGCTTATAAGGCAAGAGAACGTGATGCTGAAAAAGTATGGACAGGTCTGTTCAGACCAGTCCCTGCCAGAAGAGGTACGCAGTGTCTTGGCAAGACAAGTGGCTTCCATTGAGACAGCCCAACGCAATTTGGCCGGCTGGAAGCAGGAGGAGTAATCCCATATTACTCAATATTCGACCCGTTCCAAGGAGCTAAAGGCCCTTGGAGCACTCTGGTGCAAGGGGCTAAAATCCCTTGGAAGGAGCACAACAGACTTTATTCCTTATGGAATTCCCCATTATTATTGTGCTTCCTTCCAAGGCTGATTTAGCCCTTTGGCTTTGCCACTCTCATCTAAATTCCGGATAAGCAGCCCTAAAAACATAAGAAGCATGCCTTGGTTTCAAATCGCCTTGCGATCTTGACAGAGCTAAAAGTTTTGTCCACCATATCATGCAATCACCAATGACAACATCACGTGCTCTCGCTTCCTTGACAACTCTACTTTTATGGAGTTCCTGCCACCACTCCCCTCCTCCCCTTGATCAATCTGCCCTCACATCAATGGGCTCGAAATTCAGGATCGCCCACGAAGAAGCTGCTGCAAACTTTCAAAACGATATTACCACAGATTCAACCGATCTTACAGCATTACTGGGGCTGGCAGACACCAAGATCATTTCTTTCCTTTTTGGATATATCCCTCAGGCAGCTGCCTTTCCAGTAGCTGCAGAAGCGGTGGACCGAGCCCTGCGGATCGCCCCCGAAAACTCAGAGGTGCAGCGTCTCGCCGGCATCATCGGATACCTCGATTGGGACTGGAAAAAAGCGGAATATTTTCTGGGCAAAGCAATTGAGACTGACCCAAAAAATAAGAGTGCGCGCCATTGGTACTCACTCTATCTAGCATGTCTAGACAAGCATGATCAGGCCATGGCCCATTCCGATACGATCATGACGATGGATCCCAACGAAGACTATTTGATCGGTCGTGGCAGCCACCTTTATTTTCAGGAACGCTATCAAGAACTGGTACCATTGATGGAAACAGCTATCGCACGTGACACCAGCGTGCCATGGGGATACGATTGGCTCGGGATGGCATACAACGGCCTGGATCAGCACGATCAAAGTATTGAGACCTACTATCGAGCATTTACACTATCGGATGGAACAGTAGAAGTGGGCGGTGGGCTCGGCCATGCACTAGCCGAGGCTGGTGAGATTGAATTGGCCAAACAGATGACTGACTACTATGATGAGGCAGCAAAAACTAAATACCTCCCACCTTGCCAGCGCGCTTTTATTCACATCGGTCTTGGCGAGCACGAAAAAGCCTTGTCACTGCTGGAGCAGGCCTACGAGGAAAAATCCTGGTATTTAATTTTCATGAATATCGAGCCATGGTACAATCCGATTCGAAATGATCCAAGATTTCAACAACTTTCAAGAAATTTGAACTTACCTAAATAGCAATTATTCTCGAGCCAGGGCCCCACGGGCCCAGCGGGGCTACACTTGATCGTTTTCGGTGAGCAACTAGCATCTAGCGTCTAGCGTCTAGCATCTAACATCTAAATT
>CAJQNM010000495.1 GCA_905479665.1 uncultured Saprospiraceae bacterium | reverse complement strand
ATCGGTCAGTGAAGCACTGCAGATGCTAAAATCTCACGGTGATGATGCTAAATTATTATCAGGGGGTCACAGCTTAATTCCTGCACTAAAATTACGCCTAAATAATCCGGGCGTCGTGATCGATATTTCAAAAATCGAGGCATTAAAATCGATATCTATCGATGGTGACACCCTAAAGATCGGAGCAAATTGCACACATGCGCAAATTGCAAATTCGGATGTGGTGCGTGCTCATCTGGCGATGATCTGTGAGACTGCCGGCAATATTGGAGATATCCAAGTGCGTAATGTGGGTACGATCGGTGGCAGTGTTGCTCATGCTGATCCTGCGGCTGACTGGCCCACGGTATTAATTGCAGCGAAAGCAAATATTCAGATAGAAGGCCCGGGGGGTAGACGGTCTGTTGCCGCCGAAGAATTTTTTGAAGGCCTCTATATGACTGCCTTAGCTGATGATGAAATTATTACATCGGTTTCTGTGCCAAGCTCTGCTGGCAGCAAGAGCGCATATGCAAAGTTCGTTCAACCTGCCAGTCGTTTTGCCTTGGTGGGATGTGCCGTCTGTCTGAAAGTCGATGGGGGCAATATTGTCTCGGCCAGCGTGTCTCAGGGAGGTGTATCGGACCACGCATATCGTGATACTGCTGTAGAAGAGGCATTGGTTGGAAAACCGGCAAGCGATGAAACGATGAGTGGAGCCGCAGAGCAAGCAGCAGAAGGCATCGACGTAATGAGCGACCATTTTGCTGACGAGGGTTATCGAAAGCAAATGGCTAAGGTATTTACCAAACGGGCTTTGGTCGCTGCGCTGGAAGACTAGAAGGTTGGACGATACGACTTGAATAAGATCGAGGATAAACCACAAAACAGCTCTGGCGATATTTCTCGCGAAGAGATTGAAAAACTGCTGGCCACGCAGGCCTATATCACTGAATCGCATATCTCGATGTCCGTTTTTCTGGCACTGCGACTGGAAAAACCATTGCTTATTGAGGGCCCCGCAGGCGTGGGTAAAACGGAGGTCGCAAAAGTGCTGTCAAATGCCTTAGATCTTAAGCTGATTCGCCTGCAATGCTATGAGGGTCTGGATGCCAGCCAGGCGCTGTACGAGTGGAACTACCAACGGCAGCTCCTGCACCTCAAACTTGAGGAAGGTGGTGAGCACTCGCCGGAGGAGAAAGAGCATACCATCTTTGGCGATAAATTCTTATTAAAGAGACCTTTACTTCAAGCCATCTCAGAACCAGAGAAAACCGTGCTACTGATCGACGAGATCGATAGAGCTGATGAAGAATTTGAGAGTTTTCTGTTGGAATTACTCTCCGACTGGCAAATTACCATACCTGAGATAGGCACCGTTTCGGCCATGCATAGACCGATCGTGATTGTGACGTCAAATCGGGTGCGAGAACTATCGGAAGCGCTGCGACGACGATGTCTCTATCTATATATTGATTATCCTACTTTCGAAAAGGAACTGGCAATCGTGCAGCAGAAAGTACCGGGGGTAGATCAACGCCTGGCGACTGAAATCTGTAAATTCTTGGAGGTCTTACGAACTCAGCGGTTGGCAAAAGTGCCAGGGATCGCGGAGACGTTAGATTGGGCCACTGCCCTCGCAGAAATGCACTTCGATCATTTGGATAAAAACATTGTCGAGGAAACCCTAGGGGTTATCTTGAAGGATTGGAAAGACATGCGCAATACAAAAATGAGCCTGAGTGAGTTGTTTGAAAAAACGGGTGTAACGCAGAAAATGAATTGATATCTAGGTCTCTCATTCCAAGGGGTTTCAACCCCTTGCTACTGCAGTGCATTTAATACTTTTTCCAGTATATTGTGTGACCGTCTCTGCCCATATCCTTGTCCATAGGCCGATGACATGGTGGTAACGACCATATTTAATTCGGGAAATACAAAGATTTTGTTCCCCCCATTTCCCGAGGCAAAGTAATAATCATGCTGTTTATTCTGAACAGTGGTCTGCGCCAAATACCACATAAATCCATATCCGTGTGCAAAGGGATCCTGGTCGCTGATATCTTGAGATTTCGTTGCGACAAGATCACAGTATTCTGACGAAATGACTTGCTGATCTTCCCACTTGCCTTTATACAACATCAGAAGCCCCAATTTGGCGAAGTCCCTTGACTGCAGATATAAATTGCCCATGCCCGTAGTACGGCCCTGTGGGCTCTTCTGCCAGTAACACTCCGTGATGCGCAATGGGGCAAACAAATGTTGACGGGCAAAATCCTCAAGCGTCAAGCCGCTGGTTTCTTCGACAAGAGCTCCAGCCAAAAAGGCGATGGCTGAGCTGTACGCCCACTTTGACCCAGGTGCAAAGTCCATTGATAGATTGAGGATAAACTCCAGGTAATCTTCTGTCTGCATCATCCTACCTTCCGTGCCCGGAGAATCATCATCATAGTCGTCGGAAGCCAGACCTGCACTCATGGTCAAAAGGTCTTTGACCGTAATTTTAGTTACCTCCGGATTCTTGGAAAAATCTCTCTCCGGAAAAAATTTTGACAGAGGATCCGATAAGGCAAAGAGCCCGCGATCCATGGCGATGCCAACACACATCGCAGTGATTGATTTTCCAGCCGAACGAATATCGTTGATGTTTGGCTCCATGAAGGAATTGAAATACTCTTCGACCACCAAATAGCCATCCTTGATCACCAGCAAAGAACGGAAATCACGAGGAGGTGTGTCGCCAATAAGTTCTAATAAGCTCCCCAGGGAATCTTCACTAAACCCAACTGCACCTGGATTTGTGATCGAAAGGTTATCATCTAATGGGGTGGTTAAATTCCAGGTGGACTCCTGGGATTGGCACACAAGATTGGAAAGGCACGTAGCTGCCATTAAAACAACTAATTTGCTCATTAATCTCGATACTTGAATACCATTAGAATCACTGTTCTATAAATTTGAAGTGATCAGCAAATCCAGATCCGTATACTTAAGCGCATGCAATTCTGCGAGATAGGAATTAGTGATACAACCCTTATAGGAGTATATGCCGCGGCGCATGCCGTAATTGGAAAAAAGGAAACGCTCGATGGCACTGGTCTCGCCGGCATCGAGCAAAATCGGGGTCATAATGTTACTTATGGCAATCGACGCGGTTCGAGCTACCTTGGCAGAGATATTGGGGACACAATAGTGGATCACATCGTGCTTGACAAATGTAGGCTTGTCGTGCGAGGTGACCTCCGATGTCTCGAAGCAGCCGCCCTGATCGATGCTGATGTCAATAATCACTGAGCCAGATTTCATCTGTTGTACCATGTCTTCGGTAACAATCATGGGCGTACGACCCGACTTTGCGTGCATGGCACCAATCACCACGTCGGCGCTCTTCAGTGCTCGCTTGAGATAGACTGGATTAAGTGAAGAGGTAAAAAGCCGCTGGCCCAGCGTATTTTGCAAGCGCGACAGCTTCGAGATATCATTGTCGAATATGGAAAGATTTGCCCCCAAGCCCAAAGCTGAACGGGAGGCTGTTTCGGCGACCATACCGGCACCCAGTATCACCACATTTGCCGGAGGCACACCAGAGATACCACCCAGCAGCACCCCATTGCCTCCTCCCGAACTGTTCAATAGCTCGGCCGCTGTGAGTATTGCACTGAGTCCGGCTATTTCGCCCAAGATGGTCACCACTGGAAATGATCCGTCGCGATCCTGCAAGTACTCCATCGCGAGGGCAATGACACGTTTCTCCTTGATGCGCAGCAGATAGTCGCGGGTGAGATAGGGTAAATGCAGGGGAGAGATGAGAATCTGGTTGGGATGGAGAAGATCGATCTCATCGAGTGTGGGTGGGGCAACTTTGATCAAGCAATTGGCTTCAAATACCCGATCATGGCTATGGACAATCTCTGCACCTACCTCGCTGTAGTCAAGGTCTGAAAAATTGGACTTGGAGCCAGCACCGCTCTCAAGCAATACGTGGTGTCCGCGAGCAACCAATGTAGACACCGAGGAGGGAACCAAAGAGACTCGACGCTCCTGATGGGTACTTTCTACAGGCACACCAATGGTCATTTTGGGGGTCTTTTCCGACACCTCCATTACCTGAGCCTTTGTTTCGTATTGGCTCATGGTCAAGTACTCACTAACAGTCAGCTTTTTTTTATCCCCCATGAATGTCGAGTTGGTCGCCGTTCGGTTATGACGAAATTACTATTTTTCTTTGCTGACTGCTGCTACTTTTGATCGATACGGTACGATATTCTTCTGGAAGAATGCCTGCAGCAAGTTCAGGCCACTCGACAAAAACCCACTTGCCGGACTCCAATATTTCACTGAGACCAATCTCGGAAAAGTCGGATGGGCTGTTCAAGCGGTAAAGATCAATGTGGTAGATGGATTCCTCGGAAGGAGTTTGATATTCCTGAATCAGTGAAAAAGTGGGGGATGTCACCGCCTCTTCAACTCCCAAGTGGGCACAGATATGCTGCACGAGGGTAGTCTTGCCGGCCCCCAAATCACCTTGCAACAGTACGACCGCAGGGCCATCCAGGACATCGACAACTTCGGAAACACAGGCCTCTAGTGCCACGAGATCTTCAACCACAAAAGATGTTTCTTTCATATGCCTTCAAATGTCGTCTTATAAGATCTTTTTGAGGTATAAAAAGCACTCAAAATAAGCAGTTTAAAGGTCTGATGAAACCTCTTTTTCAGGCGATTATTTCGTACTTTTGCAGACCCGAAAAGAGACCAGAAATACATAGTAAATGGCAGACAACAAAGGCAACTATAGTGCGGATAATATCCAGGCACTAGAAGGACTTGAGGCGGTACGTAAGAGGCCGGGCATGTACATCGGTAGTACCGATGGAAAGGGTCTTCATCACTTGGTTTGGGAGGTCGTAGATAACTCCATTGATGAGCATCTGGCAGGACACTGCAAGGTGATCGATCTTACCATCCACAAAGACAACAGTCTGACCGTTAGGGACGATGGCAGGGGCATACCAGTAGGGATGCACGAAAAACTACAGAAGTCAGCCTTGGAAGTCGTCATGACTGTGCTCCACGCTGGTGGAAAATTTGACAAGGACACCTACAAGGTCTCGGGAGGTCTGCATGGTGTCGGTGTATCCTGTGTAAACGCATTGAGCAAGCTGCTACGCGCTGAGGTGCATCGTGATGGTAAAGTATACATGCAAGAGTATGCTCAAGGCAAACCTCTGGCTCCGGTCAAGGAAATCGGTGTGACTGATGTCACGGGGACCACGGTAACCTTCTACCCCGATCCGGAGATTTTTGAAACGCTGATATTTCGCCAGGAAACGCTTTCTAACCGACTGCGTGAGCTTTCTTTTCTCAACTCAGGCTTGACCTTGGTGCTGACGGACGAACGCGAACTGGAAGAAGATGGCACCTTCTTTACCGAGACATTTTACTCCGAAGGAGGGCTAGTCGAATTTGTAAAGTTTCTTGACGAGAGTCGACAGTCGCTGATTTCTGAGCCGATTCACGTAAAAGGAAAACGTGATGACGTCGAGATCGATGTCGCAATGCAATACAATACCAGCTACTCGGAAAATATCTCCTCGTTTGTGAACAACATTACCACTCGTGAAGGTGGTACACACGTGAGCGGATTCAAGCGCGCGATCACCCGAGAATTTTCAAAATACGGTGAAGAAAACGGTCATTTTTCTAAGCTGAAGTTTAAGATCTCTGGCGAAGATTTTCGCGAAGGGCTCACAGCTGTGATCTCGGTCAAAGTGCAAGAGCCGCAGTTTAAGGGCCAGACCAAGGGAGAGCTGGGTAATTCTGAAGTGACGGCCATCGTCTCTCAGGAAGTAGGCGAGATGCTGAAACAGTATCTCGAGGAAAACCCCAAGATGGCCAAGCAGATCATAGGCAAAGTTGTTCTCGCAGCCACTGCACGAGAGGCTGCTCGAAAGGCTCGAGAGCAGGTGCAACGCAAGAATGCCCTCACAGGTGGTGGTCTACCAGGCAAACTTTCGGATTGTACTTCGAAAGACCCCCTGGAATCAGAGATATTCTTGGTAGAGGGAGATTCGGCCGGCGGTACCGCCAAACAAGGACGTGACCGCCATTTTCAAGCCATCCTGCCGCTACGAGGAAAGATCCTCAACGTAGAAAAAGCCATGGAGCACAAAATCTACGACAATGAGGAGATCAAGAATATGTTTACTGCCCTGGGTGTGAGCATTGTCGAGGAAGATGGTGAGCGTGTACTCAATACGGCAAAATTACGCTACCACAAGATCGTCATCATGTGTGATGCCGATGTTGATGGGAGTCACATCTCCACACTTATTTTGACCTTTTTCTTCCGCTACATGCGCCCATTGGTCGAGGCTGGCAATATTTACATCGCCGCTCCCCCACTGTATCAGGTGAAGAAGGGCAAAAAGTCGGTCTACTGCTGGAGCGAAGAAGAGCGACTTGCTGCCATCGAGCAGTACAGCGGAGGAGAAAAGGATGCATCGATCAAAATACAGCGGTATAAGGGTCTCGGTGAGATGAATGCTGATCAGCTCTGGGAAACCACCATGGATCCCACCAGTCGCATTTTGCGCAGGGTAGAAATTGATGACTCTCTAGAAGCAGATCGGGTATTTTCGATGCTGATGGGTGAGGACGTGCCACCACGCCGGGCCTTCATTGAGCGCAATGCCAAGTATGCTAAGATTGACGTTTAGTCGAAAAGCTCTTCGTAGTCGGTGTCTTCTGTCTCCACACGAGGCTTGACTTTTTGCTCTTGAAGAGGAGGGAGTTCCAGTAACACATCTTCATCAGGAATCTCCTCATACTCGACGAATTCTTCGTTTTTCTGATCGTGCAAGCTTCCTGTCATTTGCTTGACCTTGCGTTGCAAGAGCGCTCTCCCAAAGAGTAAGAAAGATACCACAGGAAACCCGATGATGGTAAGCAGAGTCGCCACAATGCCCATTAAGGTATTGGTCTTGAGTAAGTTGAGTACCCACTTCCCATAGTTTAGGACGATGCGGTGGTTGATGAACAAGGTTATCACTAAGAGTACAGGGGCGATAAACGCCAGGATCGTAAAAACACTTTTTGCCACCCAAAAAAGGACGACCATCCCTACCAGCATTGCTACAATGGAAAGAATGGTGTTCTGGGTACTTATCTCATATGATCTTCGTTCGCTCACGTACTTGTTTAAATGCCGCTATGAAAGTAAAAGTTTTATAAGATAGATGTTTAGTCGGGTTTTTTCGACAGGAATCAACTTGGGAGGCCATTTGCATCGACAGCGTCAAATTGCATCTCGTACAGTTCGGTGTATCTGCCATCAGCAATCTGTAGCAGTTCGTCGTGTGTGCCAAATTCGATCAGCTTGCCTTGATCCATCACTCCGATGTAGTCGGCATGCCGTATGGTGGATAAACGGTGTGCAATAATAATCGAGGTGCGTTTCGCAATAAGCTTCTCAATGGCATATTGGATCACAGATTCTGTCTCACTATCTACTGAGGAAGTGGCCTCATCAAGAATTAAAATGTCGGGCTCAAATACCAGGGCACGGATAAAGGAAATAATCTGCCGCTGACCAGTCGACATATTGCTGCCTCGTTCATTGACCTTAAATTGATAGCCATCTGGCATGCGCATGATGAATTGATGTGCACCGATCATTTTAGCGGCCGCTTCGACCTTTTCTTTGGTGATGGCCTCGTCTCGCAGCGTTATATTTTCAATGAGGGTTCCGGAAA
>CAJQNM010000494.1 GCA_905479665.1 uncultured Saprospiraceae bacterium | reverse complement strand
GATGAGGGCAATAAAGGATGTAGACCCCGCTGCAAAATTTCGCTTTTGGGGTGGCGATCAAATGGCAGCTGTGGGAGATGGTTTAGTCCGTCACTTCCGCGACATCGCCTACATGGGATTTATTGAGGTGATCCGTCATCTTCCCACCATTATGAAGGGGCTCTCCGCATGCAAAGAAGACATTCTCCAATTTGATCCAGACGCCCTGATTTTAATTGACTATCCAGGTTTTAATTTGCGCATCGCCAAATGGGCACGAAGTAAAAGTATAAATGTTCAATATTACATCTCGCCCCAAGTCTGGGCTTGGAAAGCCCATCGGGCGGAGTCCATCTGCGAGGCCTCAAATAGGCTGTACGTCATACTTCCCTTTGAAAAGAAATTTTATGCCGATCGCAATTTGGAAGTAGAGTACGTTGGTCACCCCTTACTCGATGCCATCGCTCAATTTAAACCCAACGAAAATTTCCGAACGGAACATGATATTCCCACAGAAAAAAATCTCGTTGCTATTTTACCCGGAAGCAGAAAACAGGAGGTAAATATCCTGCTGCCCACCATGCTAAGTGCAGCTCGACAACACCCAGACAAAACTTTTGTCGTTGCTGGCGTGTCAAGTCTCTCGCAAGATATTTATCAAGGTCATTTTGACCAATTAAAGAATGTGCATCTGGTCATTGATTGCACCTATGATTTACTGGCGGAGTCACACAGTGCAATTGTCACATCGGGCACAGCAACATTAGAGACCGCACTTTTTGATGTACCACAGGTTGTCTGTTATCGCGGCAATGCAATCAATTATATGATCGCCCGACGCATTGTAGATATCGATTACATCAGCTTAGTAAATCTCATTGCCGATAAACCAATCGTGCAAGAACTAGTTCAGAATGATTTTACGCCAGAAAAACTCGCTTTGGCATTTTCCCAAATAGCAGAAGGACTGCAGCGCAAAAAAATGAAGGAAGAGTACGCTAAACTACGCGATGTACTAGGTAATGCTGGAGCTTCGTCAACAACCGCACGATTGATTTGGGAGAGTGTGGGATCTAGTATTTAGACGTTAGTATCTAGACGATGGTATTTAGACGTTAGTCAATAAGTGCTAATTTAACATATCTCCACAGTCACAATAAACAGAAATTGATGACTGTTCGTAGGGCCTAAAACATAATAGAAAACTCTGCTTACCTTCCATTGAAGACTTGAATAATCAAGAATATGACTTTTCTTATACGCATATACTGTCCAATCCTCTTAAACTTCGTGCTATGCAGTGCTCTTGCCCAGACAGTCGAAGGCACTTTTTCTAGCCCTTTCCAACGATATGAAATAGGAGAAAGCTTTACAGGGACACCAAATCAAACTTGGCATGTTTGCGCTTGGAAAGGAGAAAGAATCCATCAACAAATACTCTTATGGGCGGATGAAAACATCAACGAATTGAAATACGAAATTAGCGATCTGAAAGGGAATAACGCTGTCATTGATGCTGATAATATTCAGTTGCGATTCGCAAAGTACATCAAAGGAGATCCGGAACCTAGGAGTTGTGGTGGATACTCTTTTCATGGCGTCTTGCGACAAATTGCAGATGGACTTTCTCACGAGCCGGTCTATGAAATACAATCAAACGACCCCTTAAAACTATGGCTGTCGATTGATATACCGAGCAATGCATCTGCGGGATCCTACAGTGGAAAATTCACCATTCAGTCTAATGCCCAGGTACTTGATTTCCTTATGGAAATAGAAGTGTTGGCATACCAATTGCCAACAGCAGAGGAACAGCAATTTCATTTAGATCTCTGGCAATTTCCCGCACAAGTCTTGACACACTATAATACTGCTCATCCTGCCAAGATAATTGAATTGTGGTCAGATGCACACTTTGAATTATTTGAATCAGCCTATCAGTATTTGGCTCGAATGGGGCAAAAAGTGATCACTACCCATATCAAAGAAAATGCTCTGGGTAGCCCGTCCATGGTTCGATGGATAAGAACAACGGCTGGCAATTGGGAATATGATTTTTCTGCATTTGAAAAATATGTGGAAAGCTTGACAGTTTGGGGCATTTCCCAACAAATCAGTTGCTTCTCCGTCGTGGGCTGGAATAAAAGTACTATTCCTTTTTGGGACGAAGCAACGCAACGGATGATGGACCTTGATGCCCCAATTGGATCTATATCTTTCAACGAAAGGTGGACAGATTTCCTCAACCATCTCAAACCCCTTTTAGAAAGTAATGGCTGGTTTGAAAAAACAGTCTTATACATGGATGAAGTGCCAGCTTCAGAAATGATAATCGTTATTGATTTAATCAAAGGACACGATATGAACTGGAAAATTGGCCTGGCACATGGACATGTATTAAGCAATGACATTACTGATAACATTTATGATCTATCGGGTATTTTGAATGTCGCTTCAAGTGATGGCCGAGAAAATTTACAAACATCATTCTATACCAGTTGCACCCAAACTTTTCCTAATAATTATGTGAGTGTAGAAAACAGCCCCGCCGAAATGGTGTGGATGGGCTGGCATGCAGCCCGTGAAGATTCCGATGGCTATTTGCGCTGGGCGTTTGACTATTGGCAATTGGCCGACCCATTCGATGCCCGCGACGGCAGCAATACAGCAGGCGATTTTTCAATGGGTTATCGGACATCCAATGAGTCAGATCTACAATTTATGTCAAGTATACGACTGGAAATGCTGCATCAAGGCATTCAGAATTTTGAAAAAATAGGGATTTTACGAGATTCCTTCTTCAATCAAGGAGACACAGATGCTTTGGAAATCCTGAACAATCAAGTGGATGTTTTTTCATCCACAAGTGGAAACAATGCCATGAGCCTTGTCACCAATGCTCAAGCAGCCTTGCAAGACTTGGTCTGCAAAACAACTGTATCTACTCGATCTGTCAATAAAGCATCACCTTTCAGAATATTCCCCAACCCTGCAAAAGGCTCCTTGCATATCGAATCCCTAACTCAGACACCTATTCAAAGCATCCAAATTATTGACAGTAAAGGCAGCTTGGTAAACATTCATAAACTGACTCCACTGACTACTCATTTTTCTCTAAATTTGGAAGGCCTAGTAACAGGGCTCTATTTCATTACCATTAAGACTAACGGCGGAAAATATAAACACAAAATGGTCAAAATTGACTAAACTAAATAAATCAAGGTTTTTCAAGTACAAGTTTGTATATCTTCTTTTGCTTACTTGGTTGCACGTTGGTATTTCCTTTTCCCAAACTCCCTTTGTCACCATCAACCTCGAAAACGGACTGTCGAACGGTTCGGTAACAGACATCGTACAAGACTCAATTGGTTTTCTCTGGATAGCTACAAAGCAGGGCCTGAATCGTTATGATGCCACCTCTATTAAAATATTCGATAGCAAAAACAGTGTAATTTCCTCCGATGCCATATCTGATATTCTACTTGATGAAAATGGGAGGATATGGATAAGCACCATCGGTGGCGAACTGGCCTTTTATGATGCAGGAAAAGATAGTTTGCAATTAATATCCATTTCAAATTGTGTCTTCAATAAAGGCATTACTTTGCTTTCGCTAAAGGACAAAAATCATATTTGGATCGGTGCGGAAGAGGGTCTCTTTCTTTTTGAAATAAATACTAATAGTTGTTCGAACTATTCATTTCCCTCAAAAAACAACGACACAATACAGCCTGAAATATCCGATATCGTAACCCTTTCATCAGGGAAAATTCTAGTCAGTACTTTTGGTCATGGATTATGGAATTTAAATAATAATGCTAATCAGTTGGTGAAAATAGAATCCGTCAATTCTTCCATCCCCGAATACCTATTGACGCTCCATCAATATCCGATAAAAGATCATGAAATATTAATCGGCACACAAGGCAATGGGCTTTTACAATATAATTTGAAAACCAACCGCATTATCCCTTTCTTTGCTTCTGCCATATACCAAAACACCATCGTCAGAACCCTGCATCTCGACCGGTCCGAAAATCTATGGATTGGCACAGATGGCAATGGTCTGTTGTACGCCTCCCAGACAAATAATGTAAAGGAAATTACATCCAATTTTAGCTCCATTACCGCAATATCTCAAGACCGTCAAGGTAATGTTTGGTTCGGTACTGCCCGAGATGGTCTGATTGTTCAGGAAAATAAATGGCAGTTGGATTCGCCTTTGCTGCCCCTGAACGGCATACCCGTACTATCTGTCTTCAAAAACAAGGATCGCATCTTTTTGGGCATGGACGGTGAAGGCTTGAACATAAAACAGCCCTTGCAAAACAACTGGCAGAACACCCGACCCAATGGGGCAAATTATGTCCAATTCATCCAACAAAACAAAAACGAAAATCTATGGCTAGGTACATTCTCCAATGGATTGCTGGAATATCACATCGACAGAGGAGTAATCCGTCATTTTCGGCATATCATCAATGATACCCAAAGCCTCAGTTTTAATGATGTCAGGGATATGGTAGAAATGCCCGATGGCAATATATGGGTAGCAACTTGGGGTGGAGGATTAAATTTCTACAACAGCAAAAAAGGATCATTTACGGCTTATAAAGACGAATCCCTCAACAGCAACAATGTAGTAGACCTGGAGAGAACGGAAAAAGGGCTTTGGTTGGCCACCTTTGGCGGTGGGTTAGTGTTCATGGACTTTCAGACCCGACAATTCACACCGTACATTTTACAAAAAAACAAGGATGAAAACAATCACGAAGAAGCTAAAAACCTGTTATCTCTCTCTCTCGACAGTCAAGGTGTATTATGGATTGGGACGTGGAAAAATGGTTTGTACCGATTCAATACACAAACAGGCGACATCCAATGGTTAAATGATGAGGTAATCAAAGATCAAACCATCACTTCTATTCTGGAAGATAGTGTGGGCGACCTCTGGCTCAGTACCAAAGAAGGCATTCTTTGTTTAAACAAGAAAGACAGTTCATTTCTCTTCTTCTCAGAATATGCAGGACAATATCATATCAATTCAAAATACAAAGATGAAAACGGACAGCTCTACTTCGGTGGTAAATCAGGTGTGGTTACCATCAAACCTGAATCTCTCAAGGACTCAAAACCCCTTACCCCTCCGGTTGTACTGACCGAGATTCGGATCTTTGACAAAAAGCGAAAAGCTGCCAATCAGGGTGTCATTCAAAAAAACATTTCCCGCATTGAACAAATGGATCTAAGATACAGCCAAAACACGATCAGTATCTATTTTGCAACCCTCGATTTTCCAAATGCTAAAAAGTGGGAATATGCTATCCAACTCGAAGGACTGGAAGAACATTGGCGAGAAATCGGTAATCAAAACAATACAACTTTCACCAATCTGCCATCAGGCAAATATGAATTCAGAGTTAAGACCCGATTTAGAGGAGGCAATTGGAATGAGGACTATGCCACTTTAGCTATTAGTGTAAGCAAGCCCTTTTGGGCAACCGGCTGGGCATATTTGACCTATTCTATGCTAATTGCACTTGCCCTATTTTTATTTCGAAAATATACAATCGCGTGGGAAAACATGAGGCACAAGATGCAAATGGAAGCTCTGTTGCATCAAAAAGACAAAGAACTGCACCAAGCCAAACAGCGGTTTTTCAATAATATTTCCCACGAAATACGCACTCCGCTTACGCTGATGTTTGCAGCAATGAACCAATTGAAGAAAGCAGGCGTGCATGACCCACGACAATTAAGTCCTTTGAAAACCTTGCAGAACAATGCTCGCCATTTACTCAATTTAGTAGATGAATTATTATCCTTTCGGAAAATGGAAAGCGGTGCCATATCATTGCAAATGGCAGAAGTAGATTTGGTTGCTTTTGCCCATGAAATATTTCTTGCTTTTGGAAATATTTTTGAGAACAAGAATATACGGACCGAATTTAAGGCCAAAGGTGGAAGAATAATGGCAAGCATTGACCCCACACAAATGGAAAAGGTCATTTACAACCTTCTATCCAATGCTCACAAATTTTCCAAAACCGATGATGCAATTATTGTTTCCATTAAAAAGGATGATGAATATGCCTACCTCGTGGTGAGCGACACAGGCATTGGCATACCCAAAGAAAAACAGCAACAAATATTTCAGCGTTTCTATCAGCAGGAGCACAAAGAAAGTATTCAAGAAGAAGGATTTGGCATCGGTCTCTCCATCGTACAGGATATTGTTGAATTACATGAGGGAAAAGTATGGGTAGAAAGCAAGGTTAATGAGGGCAGCACTTTTATAGTGAAACTTCCACTTATAGTTTCTCAATCAAAAATGACAGATAATGTCACAACTACCTCGACTAATCAAATAAATAAATCAATAATTGAAACTGCGAGGGAAACAGAGGAATACACCCTACTCATTGTAGAAGACAACGTAGAAATCAGGACATATCTAAAAGATCTGTTATCACCACAATATGCCATCCTGGAAGCCGCCAATGGAATGGAAGGTTTGAAAATTGCCTGCGACCATCTACCCGATTTAATTATCAGTGACGTTCTGATGCCACTCAAAAATGGCATCGAACTGGTCAAGGAAGTCAAAGCTGATGTACGTTCTAGCCATATTCCCATCATCCTTTTGACATCCAGGGTAGGGTGGATTTTTAAAAAAGAAGGTTTTGACATCGGAGCGGATGCCTATATCACCAAACCATTTAATGAAGAAATCCTAAAATCCCGTATCCGCAACCTCATCACATCCAGACAGGAAATCTGGAAAAGCATCAGCATTGCCGCCCTGACCCGACCACAGGAATTGGCCATCAGCAACCCCGACCGCCTTTTTCTGGAGCAGTTCATCACTATCATCGAAACCAACATTCAGGAGACGACATTAAGCCCTGACATTTTTGCAAAAAAAATGGGGATAAGCCATTCCATCATTTACAAAAAGCTCAAACAGCTAACGGGGATGTCTATTGTGGAATTTATCCGCGATTTTCGCCTCAAGCGGGCCGCCGATATGCTCCAAAACAAACAAGGCAGCATCAAGGAAATCTCTTATTCGTGTGGCTTCTCTGATCGCCGGTATTTTACACGCGTGTTTAAGGAGAAGTATGGTATGGTGCCGTCAGACTATGGGAAGGATTCAGAATCCTTCCCCCTCTAAAACGAATTATTCCCCCTCTATTCCATCCTTAGAAACGAGCTTTGGCAGGAAATATGAAGATAACTTCAATGCCTGCGCCTCGTTTCTTCTTGCTTGTTTTTTGCTGCATACTCCTTATAGGCTATTTTGCTTTTGGGTTTACCCCGCAAAAGGAAAGCGCTAACCAAATCTTAGACCCCATTTCTGTTACACCTGAATGGATGCAGGTACTAGTGGAAGAAGTGTTGCCCGAAGGTGGCTTGCACGGTTGGATTCCGACGGGCAATTTTGAAAATTCATCACTCATCAAGCTGCCCCGTTTCTCCCGAAGATATACCCACCAGGAACTAAACAGAAGCAAAAACTTAACAACTTTCATAGCTACGCCTTCCAAATCGCTCCTGCACTTAGCAACAAGTGCGGTGAAAAATGAGCGCCTCTCTGGGCAACTGGCTTTTGCCTCCAGACGAGCCATTTCCAATCTAAAAATCAATATTGCCGCTTTGACTTCCTCAAACGGGTCAAGCATTCCCAAAGAAAATATCCAAGTCCGTTTTGTGGGCTATGTTCCAGTCGAGCGAGGAGCAAGTGAATTTATCTGGTCGGCAAAGCACGAAGACGTGATGGGGCATGGCAGTTCGGGTTTATTGACACCGAATATTATCGCTGACCCTTTGTATGAGTTGGCAGAAGTGGACGTGCCTGCACACCGAACACAACCTGTTTGGATTAGTATTGACATTCCCGACAATATTCCTTCCGGTCATTATACAGGCAATTGGACTGCAACAAACGATAGTGATGAGAGAATTGATCTGAAAATAAATATCACTGTGCAGGAAACTACATTGCCTCCACATTCCGAATATGAGTTCTTTCTTGACTTTTGGATAAATCCTGATGCTGTAGCGGCTTTTTATGAATTGCCACTTTGGTCAGACGCTCATTGGGAAATGCTCCAAATATTTCTGAAAGACTATGCCGAACTGGGAGGTAAAACAATTACCACTACCATCACCCATGAGCCCTGGAGCATACCCTGGATGAACGACACTATGCGCCCCCAAACTTACACCGGATTTGGAAGCATGGTTAAATGGGAAAAATCAAAAAATGGAGAATGGAAATTCGATTATTCCATTTTTGATCAATATGTAAAATTGGCAGCTGACTGCGGGATTCAAGAACGCATTAACGCCTATTCCCTGACCGCTTTTCGTGGCAAAGAACGCATTCACTACTATGATGAGGCAACAGGTAAAATGAACGACAGAAATTTTGATACTGTTAATGACAAAGATTTTCAAAAAGCATGGGGCACCTTCTTGACCGATTTTGCTCAACACCTAAAATCAAAGAATTGGTTGAACAAAACCTACCTCTCCTTTGATGAACGCCCAAATGAAACCATGAACCAAATCAGCAAATTTATTAAGGAAGTTGCTCCCGAGTTTAGCCAAAGAATCACGATAGCAGGTCATCCCGAGAGCACTCATTTTGCCACGGGAGCATTGTCTATTTCTTATGAATTTTTCCCTAATCAAAATCTAGCTTCGGAAGAAACCCTGCCTACTATTGCAGAACGAAGACAGAGCGGTAAACTAACTACATTTTATCTCTGCGGCCAGCCTTCTCATCCCAACACCCTAAGTGTTTCTCCTGCGATAGAAGCTCGTATGATTCCGTGGCTGGCATTAAAGCATCAAACGAATGGCTATCTGCGCTGGGCTTATAATAGCTGGCCAAAAGATCCATTCCGGTACCCCGTTTTCAATTTTATTCAGGGCGATGACTACATCATCTATCCCGGTGATGGAAAACCCATGTCCAGTATCCGTCGGGAATTACTGCTGGATGGAATAGAAGACTATGAACTGTTCCGATTGGTGGAAAAGAAAGAAAGTACAAACCCACATTTAGCGAAAGCCCTCGAATTGGCAACCCAAAATCAAGATGGCAGGAAAAAAGCGATAGAGGACATCACCAAGGCCAGAAGACTGCTGACAGAACAACAATGACGAACCAAAAACTACCCCCATGAATGAACTCGTCGCCCCAAATCAAATACAGGAAAGCAAATTTTAATAATCCATTTTCTAAAAAAATAAAAACTATTTTGACATGAAAATCTCAATCATAAGAAACCTTCTTTTGGCTTGTCCAATGATTTTGGCATTTACCTTTTTTGGCTGCAACAAAGACGACGATAACACTCCCGTTGATTTTAGCGCTCCCACAATTTCCATCAGTTCGCCTACCATCCCAGCCGATGGTTTGGAAATAGAAATCGGTGCTACGGAGACCATTACCTTGTCCGTCAATGCCGAAGCAGGCTTAAACGAACTGACTGTCGATGGCACATCCATCAAAACATTTGGTGGCTCAGTGGTGACAGGTACAGCGGATTATCAAATTTCGCCAAGTGCTTTAGGAGATTTGAACATGCAATTTAAAATTACTGATTCACAGGAGAAGGAGGCATCTGTATCTTTGCAGGTCAGACCCGTTGAGCCACCTGTCCCGCCGTATGTATTAATAGATTTTACAGGGGAATCCACCAGCGTACAAGAGGATGTAGATATAGGCTTGCAAGGTTGGGACATCCGAGACATCACCACTTTTTCTGTTGGGGAAGGAGTTAGCAACTCCATGACAATTGAGCACGTGGCTTCTCAAGCTCAATCCTTCCCTGGTATGCCGGACCCGGCTGATGCTTCGAAAAAAGCATTACAAATTATTACTGCTCCTCCAGCAGGAACGGATACTTGGGGTGGGCATTATTCCTTTAGCATTATCAACCTGGGAGCCAATATTCCCGTTGATGAACTTAATGCTCTTCCTCAATACGATTCTCTGGATGTAGATGACAAATTGACGGATGACTACACCCGTGTGATTCAGGTAGATGCGTATTATGATGATACAGGAAATTCAAGTCTGTCCTTTTTTGACATTCAGAACTTAGATCCCATTCCGGGTTTGGACCCCTCAAAAGGATATCAGATTGATATAGCATTGGTTAATCACGAAGTACATGCTGCTGTTATTGGAGAAGTGGAAGGATTTCACCAAGCATATAGTGCCTGGATTACAGAACCAAATCAATGGGTCACGTTGACTTTTAATGTGATTAGCGAAGGGGAAGAGGATTTCTTGAAGAAAACATCTGCTGTTGGTGCTGACCAAGTGGATGGTATCGACATTATACCGATGTATGCTCATAGCATTTGGGACGATCCAACCTTTGCGGCTACCATAGATAGTAATACCGACCCAATATACTTCCGCAATCTGAGGATAGTGAACCGATAGAAAATAGAATCAAAAAAGAGGACATCTCATCTCTAGTTTAAACAAATAATGAAGGTGTCCTCTCTTTGAGCTCTTCCTTTGGCCTCTTAATTCATCCTATTGAATATTACTTAAACAATCCGGTGCATGAGCTTAAACTTTATTCTTGACCCCAAAAAATGTAGCCTCCTAGCACTACTGCTATTTAGCGCAACCCTCCTCTTCGCACAACGCACCATTATCGGAACAGTCACAGATGCAGAAACGGGAAAACCCTTGCTTGGCACCACCATTCAGGTCCCTAGTTTATCTATTGGAACGGTCACAGATTTAGCTGGTAAATATGAATTCTCCATTCCCTCAGGAGCTACTGCTCTAGAATTTTCCTATACGGGATACACTAATCAAACAATAGAAATAGGCGCTGCCACATCAATAGATGTTCAACTCCGAGCAGGCGAGCTATTTGAGCAAGTGGTCGTAGTAGGTTATGGCAAACAGCGGAAGTCAGATGTGACGGGTGCGGTCTCCAGCCTTAAACCCAGAGAGTTGCAAGGCCTGCCCGTCAGCCGTACCGACCAGCTACTGCAGGGCAGGGTTTCGGGTGTCGTCGTCAACAATAATAATGCGTCTCCCAATGCGGAAACGACGATACGAATACGAGGCTCAAATTCCCTTTTGGGAAACAATAATCCATTGGTCGTCATAGACGGTGTGCAAGGAGGCAACCTATCATTGGTACATCCCAATGACATTGAATCCATAGAAGTATTGAAAGATGCCTCTGCCTTATCGGTCTATGGGTCGAGAGGAGCGAATGGGGCTGTTCTGGTTACTACAAAAAAAGGGGAAAATGGACGGCCCTTAGTCAGCTATAGCAATTATTTTGCATCGCACGAAGTACGCAACAAACTGGATTTACTCAATGCAAGCGATTATGCCGAACGCATCAATCAGGACGCTTCCGAACTCGGCGGAACACAGGTTTTTACCTCCGCCGAAATAGCCGACTATCATGCAAACGGGGGAACGGACTGGCAGGATGAAATTTTCCGGAGAGCGTTGGCGCAAAACCATCACCTTTCTGTTGGTGGAGCGCGAGATAATTTGAATTATTACCTATCAGGCGATGTCTTGAATCAAGAAGGAATAGTGAAAGGGTCGGACTTTCAGCGTTATTCCTTTCGAGCAAATGTGGGCATCCTGTTTAATGAACGATGGCAATTGAACACTCAAGTCTTATTGGCTCGTTTGAAAGACAGCCCTGTGCGACTCAATTCTTTTGCAGGCAGCAATGGTGGTAGTCCGATCAACTCTGCTTTACTATGGTCGCCTACCAATCCGATCTTTGATGCCAACGAAAATTATACCCTTCCCGGTATTCGGGGTATCGGTCCTGTGACGGATTACAACCCCGTTGCTTTGGCTCAAGAACCCATTCGTGAAAATATTCAAAACCTGAATGTACTAAATGCCAGTCTTCAATATAAAATACTGGAGGGTCTGACCCTTAGAATTCATGGATCTTATCGAGGAAGCGACAATGAAAATAGCACATATCTGAACAATAAACCCACGCAAGTCGAAGGGTCAGAAAGCGCGAGTATTTTTAATGCCCGTTCTGTCTATTTACAAAACACCAATCAAATTACGTATCAAAAAGATTGGAACAACGACCACCGTCTTACCATCACCAGTGTTTTTGAACAGCAATATCAAGAAAGCAATGGTTCTTTTTTGGCGGCGCAAGGGTTTATTTCTGACCTGCTGCTGTTCGACAATTTAGGCCAGGGTAGCAGAGCACAGCCCTTATCCTCTTTCCGAACCAAAAGGTCTATGCGTTCCTACCTGTCGAGAGTTAATTATGTTCTAAAAAACAAATATCTGCTAACACTTGCCGGGCGATGGGATGCTTCTTCCGTTTTTGGTACAAATAATAAATGGAGCTTTTTCCCCTCAGCAGCTCTTGGATGGGTCGTTTCAAAAGAACCCCTTTTGCAGGATGTCAAAGCCATCAGCAATTTAAAAACAAGGATAAGTTATGGTGTGACAGGCAATCAAGCCATTGAACCCGGAGCATCTATTGCGACTATCGGCGACAACTTTGCTTATCCCATAGACGGGACACAACTCACCCCGGGAATTGGTTTGTCTGACCGTGGTGCAAATCCTAATCTGCGTTGGGAAAGTACCCGCCAATTAAACATCGGAGTGGACGCTGAATTTTTCGATGGAAAAATCAACTTCGTTGCAGATTACTATCTAAAACACACCAAAGACCTTCTCTTTGAAAGACCTTTGGCCGAAGCCTCCGGTTTCTCCACTTCATTCGTAAATATTGGCGAGGTGGAAAATGCAGGAGTTGAAGTCTATTTGGAGGGAACACCAATCAACAAATCTTTCGTCTGGAGAACAGGATTTTCCTTTGCAAAAAATAAAAACAAAATCCTCAGCCTCATCGACGAGAGTGACCGGGTGCCAGTTGGCAATCCGGGTTTTCCGGGTTTTGATAATTTCCTCTGGCTAGAAGTTGGTGAACCGATTGGACTTTTTCGGGGTGTGAAATACGACGGCGTTTGGCAAGCTAGCGAAGCGGATGGAGCTTCCTTATATGGAGCTATTCCGGGTTCACCAAAAGGGCTTGACCAAAATAATGATGGCATCATCAACGACGAGGATGTTATTGTTTTGGGAAATTCTCAACCTGATTTTAGCTATGGTTGGAACAATACTTTTTCTTATAAGAATTTCAACCTCAACGTTTTTGTGCAAGGTGTTCAGGGCATTGATAAATTAAATTTGTCCAAGCTACAAATTCAGTCTGGCATCGAAATAGCTGGATTGATAAAATGGAGTCCGGTGAAATACGTTTATAAGCAATGGGCAGGCTTGTATCGGGAAAAAGACCAATATCTCTACGTCAATCGAGGCTTAGGCATGTTGGGATATCCAGGCAGGGTTGG
>CAJQNM010000493.1 GCA_905479665.1 uncultured Saprospiraceae bacterium | reverse complement strand
AATTATACTTATCAGGCTTATTGTTGAATTTTCCTTCGTAAAAAAGAAAAAAAATGGCAGTGACTTCCGAATTTCTACGTTCCAACAAATAAATATATGGTTATTATTTATGCATAAGTCATTAGTTTAACATAAGGAGATTGCCTCTTGACGGCGGCAAATGCTCTTTGAATGAGCTTGTTCTTAACATTGTTAATCACGAGGCTGGGTGCTTTTCCCTCCGAAGTTTTACGTTCAAAATAGAGTCTAATTTCAGGATCATGTACTCTGGCAGCCCGTGCACCCATCGTAAGGAGGCTTTTGATCTTTTTATTTGCCTTCTTACTGACTTTGCGTCTACCCTTTTTAGTACCTGACTGATAGTGTAGAATAGGGGCTGCACCACAATACGATGCAAATTTACGGGCACTGGAGAAGCTGCTAAAGTTGTCAGTGAACGCAATCATATAGGCCGCAATCACAGGTCCGATTCCGATTACTGATTTAATCAATTCATAGTTGAACTTCATCTGAGGGTCTTGCTCGATCGTCTCAACAATCAATTCTTCAGTAGTAGCAAGCTGCTTCCTTAACAGCGCGATCATTTCTGTGTCTTGACAACTCATGACTTCGAAGAGTGTGGGAGACAGAATAATTGACTTTTCACTCATGCTACCCTTGATAGATCGTCTCTGACGGGCTAAGAAGTCCCTACGTGACAAGAGGTCTTTCAACCTGACTATCAATGGATTAGGTAATCTGGAAGGTACAATAGAGTCCCTTGCTTGGTACAAATACTTGCAAATAATTTTGGCATCGAGTTGATCACTCTTGCCTCTCTTCATAGGAGTCGATCTAGCAATAAGGCTGGGGCCCTCCTCGCGGCATGAGATACCTCGAGAAGCCAGCCATTCCAAAAGTGCCTTAGAGTAAATGCCTGTATTTTCAAACAGGATGAACCACGAGGAAGTATCTTGGTCAGTAACTAATCCAAGTTCATCTATCAACATGGCAAATCCACTATGACTATTGGCCACTTGGCCCATGTAGATAGGTTGCCCTTCGTCGATGTATGCGATATCAAGTGTTGCCTTAGACACATCGCAGCCTACATAAAATGTATACATTGTAATAAGTTTAAAAAGAAGATTAACACTAAATCCTTTAGTAGGTCTCGAACCTAAATTTCTACCTAGTGCTTAATCTTAATAGCGGAGGACTAATTCGGATGATAAGCATTGAAGCTTAGCTGACGCGCTAGTTCACCTCCGCTATTTTTGGTTAATCAATAAGTTATTCACATACCAACATAATCAACAAAGAAAAAGAAGCAAAAAGAAAGTATATATGATGATTGATGATGATATGTAATCATTTTAGCTTTTGCTAATCTAAAGGCTGTACGCGGTTTCTTCACTTGAAGATCCACTGGATCTTCATCTTGCTTAGCAAGAATCGTTCATCAAAATATCAATCATCCAATAGCAAAACTGAGGATCAATTATCGCTCGACGGGTCGATAGGAGATCTCTTTCGACTTTATGGAGAAAAGTACATCCGTGTTTACCGACCAAATTTACACCAGATCAAATTTATTCGTGCGGTCCGACTATGCAAGACTCCTGCGCTAGGTGGCCATGCTATTAAATGCAATGGCTGCGGACACAGCTTATATATCTATCACTCATGTGGTCATTCTCAGTGCCCCTGTTGCCAATCAATAAAACGAGCTCAGTGGCAAGATCGTCTGAGCAATAGACTGCTCAAAGTTCCATATACCCACACGGTTTTCACAATTCCTCATCAATTAAATGCCATTGCCCGAAGACACCCCAAGGAGATCTATAATTTACTATTGCGGTCGGCATGGAAAACGGTGAAGACATTGAGTGCAGATTCAACCAACGTGGGGGCAATTCCCGGCATGGTCAGCATTCTACACACTTTTGGGTCAGATCTAAAGTACCACCTACATTGCCATTGCCTGATTACCTTCGGAGGCCTAAATAATAACCAGTGGGTTTGGCCAAAGCGGAAAAAGAAGATTGCTTCATTTCGAGATGTCTGTCGTGAATTTCGAACCCAGTTCCTGTTGGGCCTTGATAAAATAATCGTCTCTCTAGAATTTGATCGCGATCAATACAAGAGCATTAGGAATGAAATTGAATCCATTCGGTGGAATGTGCGTAGCTCTTACCCCACGATGCAGACTGAGCTGATTGAGAATTACCTGGCTCGATATATCAATAGAACCGCGATTTCAAAGAATCGTCTCCAACTAGTGAAGGCTCAGCAAGAAGTAGCAATCATATATAACGATTACCGCAATCAGAAGGACAACAAACCAGCGCCCAAAGAAATCAAATTACTAGATCCCCTCGTTGCCATAAATTCCATCATTCAACATCTATTGCCACCGTACTTTCAGAAGTGTAGGTACTATGGTATTCTTTCTACAGCGACCTACAGTGTAGTTAAAGACAAGATTGAAAATCATCTTCTGAGAAATCAACAGACTATCAGGACGGTCTTTTCGATACTCCATCAGCTTCTTGGCATCGATCCGACTGTATGCGAGAAGTGCAAATCACCTCTACTAGATAAATCCATCATTCCTGCAGACAAACTATTTGTCCAGAGTATGCTCCGATTGACCGCTGGTCGGTCTCCACCAATTACCTCAGGTATAATTTGGGGACCATGACTATACATTATCACACTAGTGGTCTGGCTGTGCCATTCTCAAGCTCACCGAATCTACTTGATTTTCTCAGTTCCATGAAAGCAATTACCCCTAATATTACTTCTTCTCTGTTGCAGTGTACCATTCCACTGTCTGGTATCAGAATCTCAAACTCAAATTCTTTATCTTATAGTCACAAAGAGGGTACTGCGTTTCCCTAAGGGAGGATTCGTTCAACTAAAATGTCTACGTCCAGAGACGTTGTTGATTGAAATCCTTCGGCTTTTGGGACGTAGACATTCCTTTGTGTTAGCCTCAACCAAGATAGAAAAACAGTAGATGAATAAATATATTTTAAACTAAAAAGAGTGTTTGATAAAGCCAAAAATCAATATACCAGTTTCCCGATGTTAGCAAGAAAAGGAAAATAAAATTAAACTTAGCCTGCATTTTTTGGTCATATTATAGATTCGTCCTAACCAAAAATACTCAAAATGAAAGCAAAAGCATTTTTCATCCTGGTCCTTTTCTTTTTTAGTTTTAACTGTTTTTCCCAAAACAATGTTCGTGCATGGTATGCAGATGGGCAAGTTTTTGTGATATGGGAATTAGCTCCACTCCCTGTAGAAACTTACGCCATCTACGCAAGCCCGACCGCATTTAACAGTACTGATAGTGCCCTGTTTGTGGGCAGGCCCTTCTTTTGGGAATACACGGGTAAAGACTTGAAGGATAATCTGAATGATCAATCAGCTACCTATATCGTTCCTAATGGACAAGATAGCACATACTCACTTTTAGATACCGAAGGGTTGTTCGTTTTTACACCGCACCAAACTGATTCATTATATTTTGCCGTAACCAAATGGGGAGACAATGCAGTAGTTTCGGGACAAAATATCGCGGATACCGCCGTAAGCTTTATTTGCGACCCTGTGAATGACCCCGTCGAATGTCATTTACAACGCACTTTCATTTCTCCTTTCAACAGTGATTATATTTGCTTTGCCTACAGTATGTGGGTCGATGGCCGTCAAAAACATTGGGAAGGCAGACCGGATTTTCCAATCATGGCTAATGCTGCCAAAAACGGGATGCCTGGCTTGTTTTTGGTGAGTGTCCCTACTGACTTAGATCCTAGTATTCCCTACCCGCTTTCTATTTGGCTGCATGGACATGGAGGAAGAGCAAGGCAGTCGTTGGCGGGATGGCGCGAGGCTATCGATATTGATCCGATAGAAGGAATTTTGCTAGCTCACAACGACCGACTACACCGCCATGCAGGCTCTAATATTGAAAATGATGATCAAGTATCCTGGCATTTTGGTTGGGGTACAACTTTTAACCCCTTCCACTCTGTTCCGCTCTTTATGGACACCGTTATCAATTATACCCAACGCCGTTATCTTTGGGTCGATGGCTGGCTGACAGAACATTTTAATATAGATACTACCCGAATCAATATTCATGGGCACAGTATGGGAGCAGTAGGAACTACAGCTTTGGTGAAATGCTATCCAGAACATTATGGCTCAGCTACCCTTTTCAGTACAGGTTGCAGAGGACCTTTCAATACATCGGCGCTCGTTTTTGGGTCAATAGATCAAAACCTCCCCACAAATCTTCAAAACAGAAATGGTGATCAAGTGAAGTTCTTTGACCTTGGGGATTTGTACACCAACTGCTCACCCCATCGCGACTTACCCCTAATAAGGTTCTGGCACGGCAAGAAGGACATGAATCCTACAAATGAATGGGGCCCAGTGACTGTTGAGAATTTCCGCTTTTGCGATTCCACAGGTACCGGACTCCAAAGCCATTGGAGTGAACGGAATCATAATGTAAGTATGTCGGCCGACGAAGACGACCATTGGATAAAAGGCGACTCCCCTTTTCAACAAACAGCCAGCGATAATGTGGATTTTGCGGAAAGTCGTTATAGCAGCAACGTCTCCTTTCCAGCCTTTTTCAATCACCGTTTGTCTGGCAAAAACAACGACCCCGGCACCGGTCTTATCGGCATAGACAACGGTGATGGAGACAATTGGGGCACCTGGGGTGGTTACCATCGCTGGGGAGGCGTGACGGAAACGCAGCAACTTTGGCAAACTACCGCTTGGCTTGAAAGCAACGCCATTTTTTCTAATGACAATTCACCGGAAGATTTTTTGACGGCCGATCTTGCTATTCGCAGACCACAGACCTTTGTTCCTCTTTCCGGGGAAGTTATTGCCTGGGATGTGAAAGACGTCACAACAGGTAACATTCTTCAAAGCGGGACGACGACTGTACATGAAGACAATCTAGTAGTTGTTCCTCAAGTGGAAGTTTATAAAGAAAACATCAGAAAAGTACTCATCACTGTTACGCTTGGCACTACTTCAATTGAAGAATTTTACTCTGAAAGTTCTATTATAAATATTTCTCCTAACCCAGCAAACGAAATCATTTTTACAGAACCTGATTGGAGTTTTGTCAGCATCATTGACTTGAACGGCAGAGAAATAAAACGTTTGAAAGTGGGTACATCCGGTCAAACATTGGATGTTTCTTACCTATCCAGTGGGTTTTATTTCCTAATTATTATGACAAATGATAGAAAAAGGAAAGTGGGCAGCTTGGTCAAACTGTAAAATCAGATTTTATGTTGTGATGTTTAAATTAGAATTTATAGTAATGAAATAAGAAGGCTGAGGCTAATAAAGTGCAAAACGCACTGCGCCTAAACGGTGCAACAGTCGTTTGCACAGAGCGTTGTGTGTAATTTGAATCCACCAATAATAAATAAAGAATGAAACTATCAAAAGATAACTATTTAAAAGCAAGGGATTTTATATTGACGAATGCGAGAATGATAGAAAGGCGTTTGTTTCAATTTCATTTTGAAAATGATAATCCTGAAGGCGT
>CAJQNM010000492.1 GCA_905479665.1 uncultured Saprospiraceae bacterium | reverse complement strand
GAAAACCACATTGTATAGAGTCTGATATTTAATACACACACACACACACACACCCGGTGCGTGTTCATTAATAAACTTATTCATTTTTCGCGAAAGATCCACTGTCCTTCCAGGACTTGAAAAATTCAAATCCTCTGCGATGGATTTCATGCAACGCTATGATATCTTGTCCCTTCAGGACGGCTATGCCTGAAATAACATGACCCGCTATTCACTATAAATTATTAACTATTAGCTAAATAGGTCGTATCCAAAATGAAGAAATTCATTCCAAGGCGACTTTAGCCCCTTGAAATTCGCAAGCAATGGTTTGAAACCACATTGGATAGAGTCCGATATTCAATACACACTTCCGGTGCGTATTCATTAATAAACTTATTCATTTTTCGCGAAAGATCCACTGTCCTTCCAGGACTTGAAAAAATCAAATTCTCTGCGAGGGATTTCATCCAGCGCTATGATATCTTGTCCTTTCAGGACGGCTTTGCCTGAAATAACATGACCCGCTATTCACTATGAATTATTAACTATTAACTAAATAGGTCATATCCAAAATGAAGAAATTCATTCCAAGGCGGCTTTAGCCCCTTGAAATTTACAAACAATGGGTTAAAACCACGTTGGATAGAGTCTGATCTTGCTGTTACAAGGGGATGCAAGGAGCCGCTAGCTATGGTCCCGCGACTCTCGAGGCCGCGAGGACTCGGAGCTGCGACTGCGTTCTGCGCCTTGATTGAGCATCCCCATCATATGAAAATTCACAGCAAGAAGTAATGCAATCGTCTAGTAGATCTGGACAGTATGATTACTTTTACCCAGCGTAAAATAAACGATGAAGTACATATTCTTACTGAGCCTGCTGGCCCTCCTGTGCTGCCAGCCCCCTCCAGCAAAGGGGCCTGATGCGAAGCAATCCTCTGTGCGTTACGTCGATCAGGTGTATCCACTGCTTGATGCGGCAAACTCGCGCTGGTTCTTTTTTAATTCTGCTACTCGGCCCTTTGGCATGGTCAACTTAAGCCCCGACACCCAGCTGGGTGGAACCTGGGGTAGCGGCTATCGCTATGATGATGATACCATCAAGGGTTTTAGTCACATACATGCCTGGCAACTGGCGGGAGTTTCGCTACTGCCGGTATCGAGTGAGCAAGGATTGCAAAAAGACTTGCTCACAGATTACTATTCGTCCTTTGAGCATGACGATGAAGTAGTTAAGGCGGGATACCACTCCGTGAAATTAGACCGCTATAATATTGACGTAGAACTCTCGAGTACTTGTCGAGTGGGTTTTCACAACTACCAATTTTCACAAGGCACGGAGAATGGCCTTCTCCTAAATCTATCCGGACAGTTGGGGCCGAGCATGATGCAGGATGGTCAAGTGACCGTCGAGGGACGTTCTTTTTTTGGAGAGGTATCCAATGCCCCAACGATACGCAGACCAAAATCCACGACCGTTTATTTTCATGCCGAATGTTCGTCTCCCGTCCAGTTGTCATCATCTCAAGACGGAAAATATTTACTTTCCTTTGGTCAGGCAGACAGTGTACTGATGAAGGTTGCCATTTCATATGTATCAGCCGAGGGGGCCAAAAATAATTTGGAGGAGGAGCTGCCACACTGGGATTTCGATAGAGTAGTGCGGGCATCGCAAAATGAATGGGATGATCTTCTCGGTAGAATTGAAGTGGAGACATCCGACAGCGTGCAAAAACGACGCTTCTATACTGATTTATGGCACGCACTCCAGGGGCGTCGCATCATCAGTGATGTAAACGGAAAATATCCCGACAACACGGGCGACGATTTTCGCATAGGGCAGATCCCCTTGGGAGCTGACGGAAAACCCGAATTTAACCACTACAATTCAGATTCTTTTTGGGGAGCACAGTGGACCCTCTCGGTACTTTGGGGGCTGGTCTATCCGGATATTTATGAGTCTTTTGTGCGGAGTCTACTGCAGTATTATCAAGATGGTGGCTATGTCCCACGTGGGCCTTCGGGTGGGAACTACACCCACGTCATGACCGGAGCATCTAGCACTCCCTTTATTGTGAGTGCCCATCAAAAGGGCATAGGGAACTATGATCTGGAAGCCATGTACGAGGGCTTAAAAAAGAATCACATGCCTGGCGGGACTATGGCTCGTGCCGGGTATGAGCACAACAGTCTCAAAGGAGGAGGACTCGAATCTTACCTAGAGCAAGGCTATGTAGCGCACCCCAATCCTTATGGCAAGTTTGGTTTTCATCAAGATGGTGCAAGCCTGACTATGGAGTATGCCTATCAAGATTGGACATTGGCGCAACTAGCCAAGGCATTGGGAAAATCGGATGACACTCAATACTTTACGGAGCGCTCGAAAAATTATCAAAATCAGTTTGACCATGAAGTAGGTTGGATGCGTCCGCGTGACGAAAATGGAAACTGGATGGATCCTTTTGATCCCTACATGTATGAACATGGATTCAACGAATCGAATGGGGCGCAAAGCACCTGGTTTGTGCCACATGATGTTTTGGGTTTGGCCAATTTGATGGGGGGTAACGCGAAAGCGATAGCCAAGCTGGATGAGCAATTTGAACAGGCGGCCACGCTCGGTTTTACCTCGGGTACATCGCACGCTCGTGAGCGCAACAAAGAGCTCAGAAGAATTCCAATTAATTACGGCAATCAGCCCTCTATCCAGACAGCATTTATATTTCACGCTTTGGGTGCACCGGAAAAAACCCAGTACTGGTCACGTCGCATAGCCCAGGAGGTGTATGATGATCTATCTCCGCATGCAGGGTACAGTGGCGATGAGGATCAGGGCCTTATGGGGGCACTGAGTGTCCTGCTCAAACTGGGGCTTTTTCAGCTCAATGGTGGTACCGAAGAGAATCCCGCCTATCAAATTAATAGCCCAATATTTGAGCAGATCAAGATTAAACTGCACCCTGATTATTATCCGGGTGAATCATTTGAAATTTTGATGGATAACATGGCTAGTGATTGTCCCTGGATAGACCAAGCCCAGTTTCAAGATGAAAAACTCACTGATCTCAAACTCACGCATGGTCAGATTACAAACGGAGGAGTACTACAGCTGTCGATGAAGTGTGCTCCCGAGTAAACTGTGACTAGGTATGGCAAATAGACCATTGTCTCTTTTAGAGAAAATAAAGGTTCTCCTCACCCAAAAGGAAGAGATAAGTGCAGCGCGAAGAGGGGAGCTGCAAGATTTGGCCAGGCTAATACATGGTCAACTCAAGCAAAGGGGTTTTGCCAAAGTGACCTTTATCTGTACCCACAATTCCCGTCGAAGCCAGCTGGCTCAGATTTGGTTTTGGTGGGCGCTTGCGTATTTTCAGATAGAAAATGTTGAAAGCTATTCCGCGGGCACTGAACGGACCGCTTTAAATCATCGCATGGTGAGTGCCCTGCAGCGCTATGGATTTTCC
>CAJQNM010000491.1 GCA_905479665.1 uncultured Saprospiraceae bacterium | reverse complement strand
TTGGTGCCAACTCAGTCAAGTTTAGCGGCAATAGACAGAGCAATCGAAAGTTTGCCTCACCGAAGAAGAGAGGCCTTTCTACTGCATAGGAAACATGGACTTACCTATAAAGAAATCGCAGAAGAAATGTCCATTTCGCCCAAGACAGTGGAACATCAGATCAGCAATGCGTTAAAGTCATTGCGCAAGCAACTCACCCAACTCTCAATCCTCCTTTTCTAGGCAGGTTTCGATGCAGGTCAAAAGAAAATATTCCATCAAATAGGGGACGTCGATTTTTTTTCCGTTTAAAGGAGAGAAGAGCGGGCTAAACACGATTTTCTTAATCATCGATCTTAATGGAAGATTTACTGAAAAAGTACGAGGAGGGCATCTGCACTGCGTCAGAATTGCTAGAACTCCAACGGATCTTGGGAGCTGGTGATCAATCTGAGCTCACTCGCATGTTGGAGAATGACTGGGATTTGATCAAGCAGCAAAATCTCCAGCTGCCAGACGTAACGAGTAAGGAACTTTGGCAGCGTATACACAATTCGAGAACAGCGTTGGCTCCACCCAGAGTAAGGAGAGTTTCCTGGCAAAAGGTGGTTGCAATTGCTGCTGCAATTGCGCTGCTGATTGTTGGCAACTATTATGTTTTCAGGCAAGGAGAAGAGCAAGTCCCCGCTGCCTGGACTCATATCCAAAATACCGACGAATCATTCATGATCGTTGATCTTTCGGATGGATCAAAACTTTGGCTAAACAAAGGAAGTTCGGTTCGATACCCAATGGTTTTTTCAGACTTCATACGCCCAATCGAGTTGATTGGTGAGGCGTTCTTCGAGGTAGTTCCAGATGAGGAGCGCCCATTTGTAGTTATGGCCAAAGAAGTTCAGACCGAGGTGTTGGGTACCGCATTTAACGTTAGGGCGCACTTAGCCGACAGTGTTGTCTCCATCGCATTGGCGAAGGGGAAAATATGTGTTACTACACCGAGTCCTGGTGAAGAAAGAAAGGATACAACCATTTTATTGCCACATGAAAACTTGACCTATGAACTGTTATCCAAAAAATTGATCAAAGGTGTATTTAGAGGAAATCTACCTTATGCATGGAAGGACCAAGTAACTGAATTTGATGGAGCCTCGGTGCAGGAAGTAGTGCAAGTTTTAGCGGAGAGATATGATGTCGAGATCACTATTCCCGCAGGACTGAATAGTGAAAGTAGACTTGTGCATCGGTTTGATGCAAGTAAACTTACGATTCCGGAAGTGCTCAAGGGAATTGCGAAAGTAACTAACTATCATTTTGAGCAAAAAGATACAGATGAATATATAGTACGACTAGATTAAAAAAAACAATCGGGGCTATCAGATAGCCCCGATTGCAGACTAAATTTCTATTACGTCATCACACGAGGCTGCAGGCAGGTCGAAACGCAATGCAACCGCCAGATGATGCAAAAGGTCATTTTTTATTAAAAATAACGCGCAAAGCTATGAAAAAAATTATTGAAAAAATATGGATGATGTCCAAGTTTTTCATTTACATGGTTAGTCTTAAAGCTATCTTTCTCACTACCACGATGGCCCACCCTCTGCATTCCCAATCGGTGAAGGACACCTACGTAAGCTTTGACTGGCATGAGATCAAATTGGAAGAAGCTTTTATTAACATTCAAATGCAGACACCGTTTTTCTTCTCCTACGATCGAAGTGTTATTGACATAATTAATGTCACAGGGCGAGAAAACGAGCTATTACTTAGTGATTTTCTCTACTTCCTTTCAGGAAAAACCGGCCTACAGTTTGCCATTGAAGGCAGCAACATATATGTCTATCAGGGAGCATATATTTCTGATTCAAAACTTGAAGTAGAGATTCCAACACTTGCACGCCTGAAAGCCACTCTGGCGGAATTAAGGCCTAATGTGATCTTTGTCGCTTCCACGGCCAATTTACCGGTTGAAGAACTTGTGCGAGGTAAAGTCGTCTCTGCCACGGGTGAGCCCCTAATTGGTGTGTCAATACAAATCAGTGGTACTGGACAGGGTACCACTACCGATGTTGATGGCACCTTTACCCTAGCAGTGCCTGACGATGCGGAAGACTTGGTGCTGGTCATAAGCTATGTTGGCTACACCTCCCAAGAGGTCCCCTGGGAGGGCCAGACTGAAATTAATGTGATCATGCACAACGAATTAGCTCAATTAAATGAAGTGGTTGTCATCGGCTACGGGACAGGTACTAAGGAAAAATTTAATGGAGCGGTTTCTAAAGTAGATGCTAAGAAATTAAATAATTTTTCGTCGGCAAATTTTGAGCAAGCACTTGCTGGGAACATTGCCGGGTTGCAGGTTTTGGGTAATGGAAAAAACCCAGGCGATAATTCAGTTATTCAAATCCGGGGGCTCAGCACGCTTACGGCAGGCACTAATCCGCTTATCGTGATCGATGGCAATCCGCTGACTGAAGGGTCTTCTTTAAGCTCCATCAATACACAGGACATTGCGTCAATTAGTGTCTTAAAAGATGCAGCCTCTGCAGCAATTTATGGTTCGAGGGCCTCAAACGGGGTCATCTTAATTACCACTAAAAAAGGGCAAGGCAAATTGAGTGTCACTTATGACGGATATCTGGGCTTCCAGCAACGAGCAGACAATTTTGAATTGGCAGATGCGTATGGAACCGCACAGTTTGACACCGACGCAAGAAATTTTGGTTATATATCGGGCGGCGAAGGCAGGAACATTACGGATGATAATATGACCAGAGATGCCAATGGAGGAGGTAAACGCAGTAGAATCCAACCTTTCTTGCAAGATTATCTCGATGGCAGGTCTGGATTGACAAATACAGACTGGTCAGATGCAGTTTTTAGGACCGCCGCCCAGCAAAATCACTATCTTAATCTAAGTGGTGGAAATGATAATACCGACTACTCTATATCATTTAGTTATTTTAAGCAGGATAATATCATTATTGATTCCGATTACCAGAGGTATACCAACAATTTCCAACTTAACTCAAAGATCACGGAAAAAATACGTTTTGGCATATCATCCAATATCGCGCTCTCTGATGCAAATCCCACAGGTGAAGCAGGTTGGTCAAATTATAATATAGGAGCGGGAAGGCAGGCCGATCCTGCTTTTTCAATTACATTGATGCAACCCTATTATCCGATACATGAAGCGGACGGATCTCTCGCAATTGCGCATCAGATAGACGATAATAACCAAAACTGGGATGGTCCGATCTCTGAGAATACACTGGCTCATGTGCAACTCTCTGACTTTACGAGACAAAACTTCAGAATATTTGGTAACACGTATGTTGAAATCGAACCCATCAATGGTTTCAAACTTAGATCTTCCTTCGGCGGAGACTATGGTAATGGGGTTGAAGAGTTCTTTGCACCTTCAATTTTCGGTAATTACCGTACTCCCGTAGAGAATAATCGCACGGCAGCTTCGAAAGAAGATACAAAGAGGGAAAACTTTATTACCGAAAACCTATTGACCTATAACAAAGGATTTGGACAACACACTTTTGATGTCTTGGTGGGCTATAGCTACCAACAAGAGAAATTCAACCGAACCACACTTTCAAGTCGAGATTTTACGGACGATAATATTCGTAATATTGCCGGTGCCACTAATCCTACCGCTGCTTCGGTAAGTAGTAAGTGGGCTTTGCAGTCCTTTCTGAGCCGGGTACAGTATTCCTTTGGAAACCGCTATTCTCTTTCTGCCTCTCTGAGAAGAGATGGCTCTTCACGTTTTGGCGCAAACACGAAATACGGAAATTTTGCTTCCATCTCCGCCGGTTGGACACTTAGTAATGAATCATTTTTTCCGCAGGACGGACCGATCAGTTTTGCTAAGATCAGAGCGAGCTGGGGACAGACTGGCAATAACCAGATTGGGAACTTTGCATCCATTGCGTTGATCGATCAGGATAATTATGTGATCGAAGGAGATTTGATCCCAGGCTCCTATGTAAGAACCTCTCCCAATGCGGACCTTTCCTGGGAGACGAATACGTCAGTGAATTTAGGACTTGATTTAGGTTTTCTTGATAACAAGTTATTAGTGACTGCGGAATACTATACATCAAATACCACAGATCTGTTGCTAAATGTTCCTGTGCCGCAGCAATCCGGCTTTTCGCAGTCGCTACAGAATATAGGTGAACTAGACAATCACGGGTTTGAGTTAGAAATAAGAGGCGTTGGCATGAGGTTGGGTTCGGTGGGTCTTGCCACTAATGTAAATTTGGCAACCAATAGTAACGAAGTGGTGGCGCTGGGTAGCGGACAAGAGCAAATCATACAGAATAATGGAGGTATGGATTTCTTGACCCGGGTTGGTGAAGGTATTGCTCAATTTTATGCCTATGATATCATTGGCGTGTATCGCTCGGAGTCAGAAATCGAAAACAGTGCGATTGTGCCTCTTCCGGGAACCGAAGTTGGAGACTATATTGTGAGGGATGTGAATAATGATGGTCAGATCAATCCTGATGACCGCACCCCGCAAGGAGACTACAATCCAAGTCTGACCTATGGATTTGGTTTCAATTTAGATTATAAGGGCTTTGATTTAGGGGTGCAATTCAATGGCATCGTGGGAAGAAAAGTGGCTGATCGAATGATGTATTTTGTTGAGAGTGGTGAGGGCTTTTTTGTGCCTACCCAATATTATGTAGATAATTATTTTTCTGATCGCAACCCTGATGGATTTTTTCGAAGGCCTGATTTTGCCAGTTTCTCGTCTGCGGGTAGACTTACTAGAGCATCAAGTCTTTCTGTGCTGGACGGAGACTACTTCAGATTGAGAAGCCTGCAATTAGGTTATACTTTTTCGGAGACTGCTACCGAAAAAATAGGAGTGGAAGATCTGAGAATATATATTACTGGGAATAACTTATTTAATATCACTGATTATCGGGGCTTTAGTGCCGATGGCATTGATACCAGATCCAATACCAGACAGACTCTTACGAGAGGCTGGATACAGTCTGCAAGCCCTTTAACTCGTTTTCTTGCGTTTGGAATTAATATTAAACTATAAACTATCTTAATTAATTATTTGTTCTGATTACTATAAATATATTAAGATGAAAATGAAAATCAACAAAAATATATTTCTCTTATCCGCATTTTTCTTGGTCACTTTTGCCTGTTCTGATGAACTGGATCTTGTGCCAATAACCGAAAAAGCGGCCAATAGCTTTTTTGCAAGTGAGGAAGAATTGGAAAGTGCCATTGGAGGTGTATATGCGCAGCTGCAAAACGGTGGTTTATATGGCCTCGACTTAATTGGTGTCGGCGAGATCTCGGGAGAAGATTCATTCGAAGAAATCGCCGCCAATGATGGTGGTCGCTTTGGTCAATTGGACGATTTCTCGACCAACGCCGGTAATGATTTAGTGGGTGATATTTGGAGAGAATCTTACGAGGGAATTCAACGAGTGAGCGTGGTACTCAATCGAATTGACGACATTGAATATGACGATTCTGGTTTGAAAACAAGCCGAATTGGAGAAATGAAATTTGTCCGTGCCCTGCTGTATTTTAATTTGGTCCGGCTTTACGGTGACGTACCTTTGGTAATTGAGGAAACTCAGAATCCGTCTGACTACTTTGGGCAGGGTCGCTCCACCAGCACCGAAGTATATAGCCAGATCGAGCAGGAC
>CAJQNM010000490.1 GCA_905479665.1 uncultured Saprospiraceae bacterium | reverse complement strand
TAAAGCTCTTCCCGAGTAGATTTCTTTTTTGAAATCAATCGTTTGGTATCGAATAGAGTATTGTTGTTTTGCTGTAGTATTGCATTTAGTAACTGAAAATAAAATTCATCTTTTTCAAGTTCATCTATTCCAAAATTAGATTTCCTTCTACCTATTTTTAGCAATTCGGAGACCATCCCACTATGTTGATAATTTCTTTCAAATAGTTTAATTCCCTCGTGTTGTTTCACATTGAAGTCAAGTAGCTGTTCATCAGTGGAGTTTAGAACTGAAACTACTTCTGAAACAAATTCAGGTGAGAAAAAAACACAAAATGATTCAGTTTCCTTAGAGGTATCGATGGTCAGACGATATTTGGTACATTCGTTTAATATAAGAAAATTGGTTTGGTTCACTTGATATTCACGCTGTTTCACTTGATAATCAGCTTGACCTCCATAGAATGATTTTATGGACAAAAAGCAATCTCCAGACCATTGGTATTCTCGTGCTTGTTGATGGATGATAAAATTACCTGTCATTTCAAACTATTTTCTATGGTTGTCGTATGGCTCTAACTCAAAGTAATGTAAGCACGTGTGCGGGCACACATTTCAGCCTGCCCTCGCTAAAGCGGGGTTGGACTAACCGAATTGTCTCCACATAAGGGAAAGTCATTTGTGGCGCAAGTGTCTCGGGGTTGGTCAAAGCATACCTTTTAGTTTTGAGACATCATCCCTCCCCATGCAGTTCTTTGTAGTCCTTAATCGTGGTGCCGCGATTGAAATGTCGCAAATTGTAGTGAAAGGTAAGTATGAAGTAGCGCTGCAAGACATTGGATTCTGAATCTTCGATGTAGAGCTCGGTGACATTTCGTTGGATGTTATTGTTTTGTCGGAAGAGATCATAGACATTCAGGCTAAGTTCGCCGCGATTATGACTTAGAATCTTGGTGCCGATGCTCATATTAAGCAATAGAAAATGATTGTCAAGATCTTCGGCGAGCCCATCATTGAATCGGTGATTTAGATCGAGGCGATATACTAGGTCATCCCAGATGATCCAATCGTAGCTAAGGCGAGTAGACTGGCTGAAGTAATTGTTGTTGAGGTGAGGGCGAAGCGTATTTTCGGCGACATTAAATCCAGAACTCGTGGAGAAATTGAAATCAATATTCTCGCTGATGTTGCTGCTCACCGAAAATCCAATCCGTAGGTTCGTATTGTTTGCAAAGTTTAATTCTTCATTGATCATGCCTGGCCGTCGAACGAAATTCATCGATCCAAATAGTTTGCCGTTGGATTTGATAGAGCGAAGAGGCCGACCAAAACTAAAATAAGAGTGTAGATTCACATAGCCATCTAAATTAACCGGTGCTGAAAGTTGTGAACCTTTTTCTAGGACGATGCCCTCCTCAAGTTGTACGGTTTGGTCGGCAATGAATGTGCTATTGGTAATGTAATTGTCCGTCAGCGATCCGGATAGATACGCAAAGAAAGATCTGTCCGTTTCTGGATCACGGCTGCGATACCGAGCTCTGATACGATTAGTAAAAGTTTGATCCAATGCGGGATTTCCTGTTCTCAACCGTAATGGATTTGTGATATCAATCACATCCTGCAGCTGGCCGATGCTGGGAGCCCTGTTGTAGGTGTCGTAGTCTAGATCTAGGCGTTTGGTTTTTGAGAACTGCAAATCGATGCGCACGGTCGGTGCAAGGTTTTCAAAGATGCGTGAAAGATAGAATGGTTGTGGAAACTGTTGATCATTCAGCAAATCCGATCGTTGGTATTCCACTTCCAGTTGCAGTCTAAATTTTTTAACCCGGTATTGGTAACCCAATTCCAGCTCATGCGACAAGTAGTCACTGTCAAAGGTGTTGCTCAGCGCGGTATCCGGAAAGAGCTTCGTCTCCCCTGGGTCACCATCTTGCACATCGAAGGTGAGTCGGTCTGAAGTATTCAAGTTCTTAGAGATCTCATATTCAAGTTCGAATTGGCCATTTTTACCCATCGGCTCTGTATAAGAGAGGTCTGTGCTCCACCCATGGCCCTTTCGGTCACGAGTGGTGTATTGGTTGAGGTTTTCTTCTCTAGTCTGATCACTATAAAACGTATTGACAGCTTGTCGACGAGCATCATCGGCATTGGAGTGATAGTCGGCGCTCATATGCACATTGAAGCTCCTACCTTTTTTAGGAAAACGGTGGCTGTAAAATAGCCGACCTCCAAAATCGTAGTCGTCATTGTCCGCCTGCCGATTGTTTTCTGTCTGGTTTAAGGGGTTCTCACCAATGGCTGTGCGACCGAAAAAATAGGAGGTTTCTTTATCGTTTTTCACAGAGCCATGAGGTCTAAAGATCAGGCGATTGTTCTTGTCAGGATTGTATTCTAATCGCATGCTGAATCCATGATCTTGATTGCGCTGTATCTGTTCGTCGTTCTCTCGGTAGGTTTGCCCTTCGCTCTCGGGCAAGACATAGTCCCGGATCCGAAGGGAATTACCCTCATTTTTGCGATGGCTAAATTGATAGCTCCCAGAGATTTCTATCTTCTCTCCCCAGTCGTCACTGAAGTTGATGCCGATGCCTTGGGTCTTAATTATACCACTTTGTGGCCGGCTCTCTCCCTGGCTGTTGGCATCTGCGGAATAACCTAGAGCATTGATGTTGTTGCTCAGAGCAGTGACCGTGACACGCTTGTGTTCATTGAAAAAATTTATGGCAGAACCGAGCATGTAACGATTATCGGATCCATATCCGGCTGATATTTTGCCGAATTGACCACGCCGTCTATTGGGTTTGGTGATGATGTTGATGGTTTTTTCGTGTTCTCCATCATCAAACCCACTCATCTCTGCTTTATCACTCTGCTTGTCATAGATCTGCACGCTCTCCACCACTTCGGCCGGTAGATTTTGCAGGGCAGCCTTGACATCCTGTCCAAAGAAGGGTTTGCCGTCGACCAGGATTTGCACAACATTTTCGCCTTCCGCTTGGATGCTACCATCCTCAGTATTTACACCTGGCAATTTTTCGATGAGGTTTTGAGCACTAGCATCCTGCATGGTCACGAAGGCCGCTGCGTCGAACTGGGTGGTATCTCCCCGTTGCGTTCCGGTGGCTCTCTTGGCATTGATTTCGATCTGGTTGAGCCATTCGGTTTCTACTTCCATGAATATTTTCCCCAGCAGCAAATCTTCTTGGAGAACGTCAATATCCATGGTCAGTGGAGTGTAACCTATATACTGTGCGTGAAGCAAGTATTTTCCTGGACGTACGGGGGCAAGCCGAAAGGCACCCTCGAGATCTGTCTCTGAGCCCATCAATATGCTTGAGTCAGTGGGGTTTTGCAGGAGTACGGTGGCAAAACTGAATAGTGCGCTGTCCTGAGTGCTTTGTAACGTTCCGGTGATCGAGAAGTTCTGTGCCGAGACTTTGAGAACGGGAGCAGACAATAGTAGAAGTAAGACAATTCTCCAGAGATCTGGAAATTTCCAATCTATGCCAATGTTATGACATAGAACGCTCGTATGAGTTGTCTCTTCAGTGGTCCGCATGTTCTAGGAGGCTGTTAAAATACTAACTCTGATTCGTTCGCGGCTTCTTTTGCCCGCATACTTCACCAAAAATACTCGATATAGCTCATCTATGTCTGCGTTTTTTGGCTCGTCAGCAACCAAAATAAGCTAGCGAGCCAAATCGAGCCAGTAATTCAACAGCCTCCTTGGAGGCTGTTAAAATACTAACTCTGATTCGTTCGCGGCTTCTTTTGCCCGCATGCTTCACCAAAAATGCTCGATATAGCTCGGCTATGTCTGCGTTTTTTGGCTCGTCTGCGACCAAAATAAGCTAGCGAGCCAAATCGAGCCAGTAATTCAACTGCCTCCTAGATTAAAGATAGGAAGAAATGGGAATGCTAGTTTTAGAGGAATTGTGGATTGGGGACTTGCTCAGAATCAAGGCAGATGGTCGAATTGGCAGGTTTGAGGGTATGGTCAATGCGCAAGTGAAGCTGCTTGTTGGGAGCAAATTGATGTTGCTGGATGCCGGTGCATTGGAGATTGCCCCAGCGGATACCGTATCGGAACCCAGGATCGAGGAAGAGGAGATAGAGCCTTTCGACCCCATTAATTTTGCGACGACCATCGACCTGCATATGAGTATGCTTGACCCTTCACGGATCCAGGAAACACCGATTCAGATTCGCGCTTATCAACTGCGCCGTTGCCGGGAGTTTGTGGAGGAGGCCATTCGGCTAAAAATCCGAACAGTAACCATTATTCATGGCAAAGGGGAGGGAGTCCTGAAAGCAGATGTCTTAAATGTTTTGGATCAATTTTCAGAAATTAAAAATTGCGAGGAGGTACATCAAGGTGGGGGACAGTTGGTGCGGTTGGAGTATTAGGCTCCTAAAGCTCGATCGGATCGACATTGGAGGGTTTAAAAGGTTCAAAAGGTTCAAAAGGGGCAAAAAGGTAATGGTGGGATGGCAGCCGCAGATCTATTCTGCGGTCGGATTATTGGAAGGGTTTGAATGGTTCAAAAGGTTCAAAGGGTTCAAAAGGTTCAAAAGGAGCAAAAAGTAATGGTGGGATGACAGCCGCAGATCTATTCTGCGGTCCGGATTATTGGAAGGGTTTGAATGGTTCAAATTAGCAAACTTCCTATCTTCACTGTACGAGGCTGCTTCTATGGAACTTAAGGTCTCTTTTCCTCTTTAGTGTAGTGCGAGTTGCATTCACATTCATTTAACCGAGACCTTTGTAGGTCAAAAACACAAAATTAACAGGTATGAAAATTGTCCTAGGATTCCTCTGTATCTTCTGTTTATCCAATTTACATGCACAAGACTGCACCAGCCTGGCCCCCATGAAAGAGGGCATGGAGCTGGAATACACTACCTATAATAAAAAGGGCAAAGACTCTGGAGCAATGCGACTAAGTGTCAAAGAGGCAGCTGCAAATTCGGCAGTGCTCACATCCGAACTAATCAACCAAAAGGGGAAAGTGCAGGGTAATTTTGAATACAGTGTCAAATGTGAGGATGGCGTGTTCTTAGTCGATATGTCCATGTTCTTCGATTCCCAGCAATTGCAGACATTCGGTGATATGCAGATGGAAATGACTTCGGATTATCTTGAGTTTCCGTCGGGAGCTAAGCCTGGTGACAAATTGCCCGATGGCTCAGTCGAGGCCAAAGTGAAGTCAGGAGACCTGGTCATTATGACGATCAAGATGGAGATCACAGACCATACCGTAGAAGCGCGTGAGTCGATTACTACACCTGCGGGTACCTTCGATTGCATGAAAACCTCTTATTCGTTCAATTCTAAATTTGGCTTTATTAAAATGTCAGGAAGTGCCACTAATTGGCTGGCTACTGATGTGGGCTCGATTAAGTCAGAGAACTTTGATAAAAAAGGAAATATTTCTGGCAGTACGGAGTTGACCATGTTGAAATCGTAATTGGTAATTGATGATTGACAATTGATAATTGATAATTGACAATGTCCATTCTCCAATTAATTATTTAATAAATTATTGCCAGTAAGTGCGGTCGCAGGATGCCGCTCCGGCAGGGACGTAACACATTTTGGATCAGCCGTCCTTGCAGGACTTGAAAAATTCTGATCCTCTGCGATGGATTTCATCCATCGCTGTGATATCTTGTCCTTTCAGGACGGCTTTGTCTGGAATAGTACGACCCGTATTGTACTATTGAATACATCTAATAATAATTACTTATTTGCTAGATGCTAGATGCTAGATGCTAGGTACTAGACGCTAGACGCTAGACGCTAGATGCTAGACGCTAGTCAATCTATGCTTCTTTGAACATATCTCCAACTGTTATAACTTCAGTAATTCTCTTTTTCCCACCCCGACCGCAGCGGAGCGAGCGGAGGGGTCT
>CAJQNM010000489.1 GCA_905479665.1 uncultured Saprospiraceae bacterium | reverse complement strand
GCCGTGGCTGTTCAGCTGGAAGTGATGAGCCGCGAAGGTCGCCCACTGGGAGTAGCAAAACCAATTTTCCTGATTCGAGAAAATCGCACCTTTTTAATTAAAGACTATCAGCCGGCATTAAATCTCTCGACAAAATTTGTTGCCATTCATCCAGAGACGGAGACCTTCGATTTATTGCTGGCAGACATTTCGGATCACGTCAAACCCATACCCGTGCAGGTCGCTCAAGACGTAACTCGGACTGACTATCTGGTCTTAGAAACGATCGAATTTCCCGGAATAAATCTCTTCTGGCTGGGATGCACCCTGATGATGGGTGGCCTAGGCCTGGGTATGGTACAGCGGGCACGCAAATGAAAATTGCGCTGATTGGTTCTGGAAATGTAGCGACCAATTTGGCTCATGGCATCGCACAGCTTCCAGACGCTTCAATCACGCAGATCATTTCTCGCAATCCCTCCCATGCCAGGCAACTGGCTGAGCGTTTTGGTGCCAGTGCAGCACATCATTTGGCCGGCCTGAGTGATGATTTTGACCTCTGCATTATTGCTGTGAAGGACGACGCCATCGAGAGGGTTTCTGCAACGCTGCCTATTTATTCAGATCGAATATTTGCGCATACCTCAGGATCGATATCCCGTGACGTACTTAGTCGGCACCCAAATAATGGAGTATTCTACCCGTTGCAGACATTGTCTAAGACCCGGCCCTTACCGTGGACAGAGATCCCACTCTTTCTGACTGCTAGCGATCCTCAGACACTTGCCCTACTGTCGGCTCTAGCCAGCAAGTTAGGATCACCACACGAAAAAATTTCTGACCACCAGCGGGCTACCTTGCATCTGGCCGCAATATTTGCCAATAATTTTACCAACGCGATGTACACCATCGCACATGACATTTTACTGCAAGAAAATCTATCATTTGATGCGCTTAAGCCTCTGATCCAGGAGACTGCCCGCAAAGTGCAAGAGCTAGAACCGGCGCTGGCTCAAACCGGTCCGGCGAAGCGAAACGACAAGAAGGTGATGGATGCACATCTAAGTGCCTTGTCAAAACACCCGCAGTGGCAAGAGATCTATCGAAGGGTCTCGGAGGAGATTACTGGATCCTGCATATAATTTGGTATTCGCATTTCAACCCCAAATCCCTTTTCGGTCAAATAATCAATTTTGGCTTTCATCTTGCGCGTAAATGAAGAAATGACCTTGTACCCAAAAGATTTACCCTGAAACTCCGAAAGATCAGTAATCCCTGTACCATTATCACTCACTCGCAAAATTAAATCAGCATCGGCCTCCTGCAAGACGACCGAAATTTGATCGCTGGTTTGCTCATTTGCATCAAAGGCATGCTTCAGACTATTAGAAACCAACTCGTTAATAATTAAGGCAAGGGGCATCATTTTCTCCACGTGGAGATCGAGCGACTGAATGTCTAGATCCAATAAAATATCTGAGCGGCGATTGACCGAATAGGACCGCACCAATTTATCAACCAAGGCGGTAACATAGGTTTTGGTGTTGACCGTCATCAGGTCTTTACCCTGGTAGAGGCTTTGATGGATTAGGGCCATGGAGCGAACCCGTGCTTGTCCCTCCTTGAGGGCTTCTCTGGCTACCGTATCGTCGACGGTCTTCGACTGCAAAGAGAGCAAGGAACTCACCACCTGCAGATTATTCTTTACTCTGTGATGAATTTCCTTGAGCAGGATTTCCTTTTCTTGGAGGGCCGTCTCAATGATGGTTTTTTGCACGGCCAGTTTTCGGTTGGTGCGATTCTTTGACCTTAAGAAATACAGCAATCCCAATATACCGACCAGTAAGATTGCGGTCAATACAATGAAAAGCGTTCGGATATTTCTCTCCTGTGTAATGATTAATTTTTGAATTTCGAGCTGTTTTTCCTGCTCATGCAATTCATATTTGGCTTGCATCTCGGCAATCACCACATCGCGATCCTGAGTCCGAATCGAATCGGAAAGAGAGACATACTCTCGCAGGTATCCATAGGCCCCAGAAAGATCACCTTGCCGTTGATGAGTTTGATGTAGCAGGTGCAGAATATCTAGGCGATGCTCATACCGCTCGGAATTTTCCGTGTAGTTTAATGCTTGTTCGAGATATTTTCTGGCCTCCTTGGGGTTTCCCTCTGCCAAGGCTATGCCTCCTTGCTGGGCAAGGTTAAAAAGCAAAGCTGGCACATCATCACGATTCCTTTGCAATATTTCATACCCTTGCTCAAATTTCACCTTAGCTGCCGCCGTATCACCAATCTGCATAAATGCGCTACCGAGTGAAGTATAGGTAGATCCAAGCATCTCCGGATTTTCCAGGTCATCACTAAAAAGGACTTCTGCCCTTTCCAGATAATAAAAAGTGCTATCCAATAAATTTAGTTGTTGGTAGTAATCTGCCAAGTAAATATAGAGATGCCCTAATCGGTCACTGGTGCCCAGTTGTCGTTGCAGCTGCACAGCGGTTAGGCAGTGTTTGATCGCATCACTGGTTCGATCCGTTTCATCGTATACAGCCGCAATATTTATTAAACTCTCCACCTGCTCGAGTACCAGATTATGCGCTTCAGCATATTGCAACGACTCATAAAAGAATTGTATAGCCTTACCGTATTCGCCGGCAAAAAAATTCGCGGTTCCCATTGAGTTGATTGACCCTGC
>CAJQNM010000488.1 GCA_905479665.1 uncultured Saprospiraceae bacterium | reverse complement strand
ACGAATTCGCCGACCAGACTATCTACCCAGACGTAGCCAAAATGCTCGTCATAGACACGCATCTTCAGAATGGTGTCTTTCAGTATACATACGCTATCGCTAAACTCAATTTCATTTTCAATCTCCGTCCATGTAGTATCTATAAAGTTGCCGTGTGAATCTTCCCACGCCTTCTGGTACCCACCAAAAATGTGATCAAGTGCGGCAAAGGCTGCACTGGAATCCACTTTAGCTTGCTCTACGATGTACTCGATGCTCACGGGGTGTTGCTCACCTGGGAAGCTGTAGCGCTTGTCTTTGTATGTTTTGCAACTTATTTCGCCATCTACCACATCATTGACAACGGCCACGGGAGTCTTGTCTTCGACCCAGACATCCATCCAAGCCTTGCTCCAGTTGCACCAGTAGTCAATCGCCAGCACCTCAACAGTGACTTTGCTACAAGCATCCTCACAATCGAAAGGTACTTGATCAGCCCATCCTCCGCCGATTTGAGCGAAGTTGTCGATCCTTGCTTTGATGTCACTCTCAAACTCGTCTTGTGATCCAAACTGGTCGAGATTGTAGGTTAGTCCACCATCGTAGCATTCGTGCAGATGGGTCGGTGAAAATTTGAATTTCGCATCAGTTTCCAGACCGTCAAAAGACCAAATGGTCGATTCTTTGATCAGCTTACGCACGTATGCATCGTCCACATCGTAAGGGTGATCAACACAATTGATCGTACCGTACTTAATCAAATCATACATCCAGGCGTTGTAAAGCAATTCACCACAGGCTGTGCCATCATTGCAAAGCCAATCCAAGATTTTGGCGTAATGTGCCTCTACTGGATCGCAATTCTTATCATCCTCCAGGATAGCTTGCCATAATGTATCGTGATGCTCAGAAACATAGCATACTTCGATCGCGGATTCTTTGGCAGGATCGTGGTCACCACACTCAGCATCTTTGGCATTGTAGCAAAGATCTACGCAGGCTTCGTACCAGTCTGTACGTCGCACAAAGATGCGTGGCTCACCACAATTGTCCCAGCTGCCTTCGTTAAAGCTTTCGGCATCCACCCAAACCTTCTTATCGGATAGACTTACGGTAACACCTTTGTCTGTCACCACCACCGGCTTAGTGCGGTCTTTGGCTAAGATCCAACAGGTATCGGTACCGAGCAGATGACAGTTGTCGTATGCTTCATAGACCACCATGGATGGCCAGTCATTTTTCGGAACTTTTACCGGAGTATGGTAGCGGTAGCAACCATTGCCCGCTAGGTAGCCCACGGTATCTCGCGGCCCTTCCAGCTCCATGAGGTAGGTGTTGCCCTCAAACTGAGCTTTCACGTGCTTCACTCCAGTCCAGTTGTCTGCCACGACAACGGCAGGTAAGTAGGTATGTGCAGCACAATCATGTGTGCCGGTTGGTGCAATCACGACGGTGTCGATATCTCCATCGCAATCAGCATCGAGGGTGACCACCTCTTCGTACTCGTCCAATTTTTCTCTGCAATTAACTACTGGGGGAAGGGTGTCGAAATCATACACCCAGAAATCACATTGCCAATAATTATTGCCCAAGGCCTCCGCTGGATTTGCAGCAACTGCACAAAGATCGTCACCTGTACCACCGGCGCAGACCTGCTTGATCTCCAATGATACCTTGTAAATGGGGCTGCAAGGATCTTCAAATTTGTGCACTTTCTTCTTCATCAGCACACCGCACTTGTTGCTAAAGTCCGTACTGTGCCACTCGTTTTCTTGGTACCATCCATCACGGTTTTCATCTCGCACATAGCAGAGATAGATGGTATCGCACATGTTGGTCGATGGGTTGAATTTGTAGAGCTCGGGGCCAACGTAATAGGCCGTGTCACCCATGCCAGGTACCGGGCGGTCGTTGCTACCACAATACAATGTATCTGTCTCAGGACAGTTTAAATTTTCCTCCGTGATTTCTGGGAGGCGGTATACGGTAATGGTATCAAATACTGAAGCGCGAGTGCCCTCTTTGCTGAATGCTTCGTACTCACGGTAGATGATCTTGGCTACGTTTTGATCACAGGTGTCGTTTAGTTCTACCCAATCAGTGACGTACGTGGTGGGTACTGCACCTTGACAAGGCACCAATGCACCGGGTTTACCTCCGATGTGCATTTCCCATGCGGTAGCTCCAGCAGCGCTGGTTTGTACGGCAGGATCAGTGCACCAAAGGGTGTCTGAGCGGCCTGCCAAGGATGGCAGATCGAACGCCTTGACAGTAATCTCGGTCCAGCATACGCTACTCAATGATTGGTTTTCAACCTGCATTTTCAAGGTGTGACCAACCAAATGGCATGCAGGAAGGATGATATCTTCGATGCAGGAAGCCTGGAGATTTTCATAGAGCTTGCTCCCATGCTCATCATACAGGGTGAGGATGGAGGGCTCTACATCTTCACAGTTGGAGATCAGTTCCTGAGCTAGAATGTGAATGTTGCCTTCGCGATCTACACCCAGGTTCATGCGGGCTACACAATTGGGTGCTCGGTTTAAAATGCATGGTTCGGATTGGGCTGGGGCCACTTCAACCGGACCAAAATTGCATGTGCCATCCCAGAAACTGAGTTCGACATTTGTAGCCACGGTAGGATCTGCAACCAGCAAGCCGATCCGAAGACCTGGTGCGCCACAGAGGGTGGAGTTTGGAATCGCAATCAGTGGAGGTTGCAGATTGCCGTTGACGTTAAGCTCCATGTCAGAGCCCGCCGTAGGCAACCCGGTGCCTTCGACACAAAACCATGCAATAAATCCTATGCCTCCACAACCACTAATATCAGTCAGTGTAGGTGTGATGGCAGTGATCGCACAGGGCTCACAAGTGAGGCTCAGTTCATATTCCCCAGTAAATCCCAAATAAGTGCCTACTGGAAGATTGGGGCCAAAAAATTCGACATCCCAATGCGAGATGAAGACGGTATATACGGTGCCTGCGGTGGTGGGAAAGCTCACGGTCTCGATTTCGTTACCATTGGGTCCATCCGAACATCCAATCTCCGTAAAGTTGCCACAGGTGCCTTCATAAACTTGCAGTACAGCATCAAATTGGCTCAAAAGGAAGGAATTGCTTGCCATGCCTTCGACGGTGAGTGTGGCGATGTTGCCATCGCCGACAAAGGAGTACCAATTACCGATACCTTGCTCATTGCCACCACATCCCTCTCCGGTACCACCGGTCAACACTGGGAAAAGAGTGTTGAGCGTGGTCGAATCTTGAATCACATCACCACAAGTCAGGGGGGTGGGGTTGTCGCAGAAAGTCTCGTCTGGAAAACTGGGAGCTGGAGCGCAAAGCATGATTCCAATGTCGTCGATCGGAGAAACAACATGAATGAGGTAATCAACACCATTGGCAGCGTAAAACTGAACATCGTCAGGCGTCAGGAAGGGCAGTACAGTGCCTGCGCAGTTTAGGTTTGCACAATCTGACCCCACCAAGACAGTGATTTCGCTGTCAAATCCTAATGTAAAGAGATCAATCACTTCACCAGTCCCGGAGTATGAGTACCAGCTGCCTGCTGCGGAGGTTCCACAGGGCAATGCTTCTGGATCGGGGGTAGCACCAGAGGATGCAGGAACACCAAAGTTGGCATTGCAAATGAGTGGAATTGCATCTGCACAAACATCATTGGTAGTGGGTATTGGGGGTACAGCTGAGCTTGTCACGCATACTTCCACATTTCCAGCAGCACCTTGCCACCCACCCACATAGATGTAGTAGGTCGCTCCCAGGGTAGATGCAAATGATGCTGATGATGCCGAGGTGACTACTCCCGGAGCATCATCATTATAGGTGAGACAATTGAGTGCTCCACAAGAACCGGTATAGACATAAATGTACGTATCAAAATCGGTCCCACCCTTGTCGGTTGAAACGGTCAGGATGTCGCCGTTGCCCTCTACACTATACCATACGCCCTGCAAGGGATCGTCACTAGCGGGGCATGCGCTTGGTGCGTCCTTTTCGGTAGCGCCACAGATATTGACCGAAGAGGTTGCGCCGTCAGGCACTAATGTCACAGCACTGGCACACAGATCATTAGCTACCGGTGGAGGAGGTATGCCCATGTGTACCATCGACGAGGCCAGTTCCATGCGCCGAGGACTAACCGACATGACAGTCATAATACGGTCGGCCTGCCCGTTGGTAAATATATTTTTGCACACATCCGGTCCGTAATCCATCCAATTTTCGATCAAATCGTTGGATCCGCACGTATTTCTTAAAATACAGTCATCGTTGCTACCGTCTTGCTGAGGGGTGTCCCCAACGAAGTCATCTGCTGCACAGTCGCCATCTCCCCACTGGTGGCGCAGCCCAAGGAAGTGGCCCACTTCGTGGATGGTGGTACCGCCAAATCGATATTCAGGAAAGAGGTTGTAGCTACCTCCGTACTCATGAGACCCAATCGTGCGCCAGTCTGAGACGACACCGTCAGTTCGAGCTGTTCCTCCTACGGGGTTGAATCCCATCAGTCCGGAAAAGTCAGGAAATTGTGCATAGCCTAGAAGTCCTGCAAAATCACCATCCGTCAAGTTGGCCGACCAAATGTTCAGGTAGTATTTAGGATTCCATTGCGAGGTTACTTTGACTCCATCCATGACGTCTGGGGCATAACTCAGGGCGGGACCCTGAAAGCGATTCATGCCGTTGGTGGGATTGCCCCAGGGATCTACTGTGGCCAAGACAAATTCGATATCTATGCTAGCTGCAATCGAGGCATAGTTATATCCACCTGTATTGGTCGTGCTTCCATAGCGGGTTGCTACATTGCGCTGGAAGGCATCATTGAGCGCCCGGATCTGATCCAGGACCGCCTGTGAAGGTATGTTTGCCCCCACACCAACAGCCTCGCCATTGTGCACAATGTGCATCACGACTGGGATGGTAATTGCGGCGGCACTTCGGCGATTACTTGCTGTATAATCGGCAATGGCCTCTTCGATCTCAGCATCGCTAGGAAGGTCAAATTTTGCTCTTTGGAATTCCAAGTATTGATGAGATCCGCATGATTCCGTCATGGGGAAGCTTCCCATGCGTATTTGTCTTTTCATGCGGGTGAGAGACGAAACTGGCTGTTCTACGTCCAATTCAGCCAATCTCTCGGCAATTTTTTGAGCTCTCGTATCTGACTCTGTAGGATATTCAGAATCGAGTTCGACCTGGCCAAAAAGGACCGTAAAAGGTAGAACGAATAGAATAGTCGCAAATAAATGACGGAAAGAAATGTTAAAATTGGAGTCAACGTACTTCATCTAGCTCTTTGATTAGGGTTGAAATTTGGGTTGGGAAGACGAAAGGCACAGGTATTGTCTACTCGGAAATCCGTGACGGCACAAGATAATTTGTGTCGGAGCGACGGAGTCATCGGGGTGACGACTCGTTGAGCGTGTAACATTTTGGTGGCTTAAGCTTGGTTTAAAAATCTAGTAATAATAGGGATTTTGGAGGCGCTGTTCGTGATCAGCAGGGGCTGATTTTTGGGTAAATAACGCATATGTAATCCCCTTAATGCGTAAAGGCCTGAGAGCCCAAAGAGTAGTCAAACCTATGTTAAAATAGGGGTAAAAAAAAAGTCGCTGTAATGAGCGACTCTTTAGATATTTACTTGATTACCAGCCTTTAAAGGCCGGCAACAAACTTCATAAGTTTGCCCTTTAGATTTCCTGCTTTGTTCCTGTGA
>CAJQNM010000487.1 GCA_905479665.1 uncultured Saprospiraceae bacterium | reverse complement strand
ACAGCCTCCTAGTGTATTTCGCCATGCTCCCCTTGACCAGCCTCAAACTATTACGTAACTTAAGCAAGAGTAGGTAAGGCTGATAAGTATATTAACTGTGGGTCCCAAACCACAGGACTTACCTGAACCAGCGGTATGGATCTTCCGAGGTCTCATACCATACATTTTATTGGCTGCATCAAAACCAAATGACGATGATACCAGTAGCGGATACCAGCAGATTCTTCAGACCTGCACAGATGGGATTTATGCTCATTTTGTTGCTGCTCTGCAACATCATCCATCCCAGTTTCGGCCAAACTTCATGTTGTGACTGTGAGAATACTATTCCTATCAATTGCGGAGAAACTCTAGAAGGAAATACGGCCAATGGGTTCACTCTAAATGATGACTACTCCTGCCAAGATGAAAATCTGACAGGCTTTGCTGACCGTGAATTGATTTTCGAAATCAACCCAGAAAAGGAAACGGCTTACGATTTGGATATCATTATCCGTGATTTTGATCGAGTGGGACTCGATCTTTTTCTTGTTGAAAATTGCAAAACAGATGCCACCTGCATTCGTTCCAAAACAAGAACAAGTGCCAGCCCGGAGACAGATACGCTCATCACGAGGGGTTTAGATCCGGCGAGTACTTACTATTTGTTTGTCGATGCCAGGTCAGGTACGGGAAGATTTGAGTTATCCATTTCATGTCATGATGCGTCCGAAAATAACTGCAATGCAGACGCTCAAATACGTTGTGGTCAGACCATGCTACTGAGCACTTCTGAGAGTGAAGATGAATTTTCAGGTAGCTTTTATGGCGCTCTTGGAATTTCCAGTCCGTGTTCTCCCGATAACTGCTGTGAGTACGGGCATGCCGACGTTGTTTTAGAATTTCAAAATGATAAGCCTCAACGCATCCAACTGCAGATCGATCGTCTGGATGACTTTTCCGATACTATTGGTGTCTTTCTGGTAAGTGACCTTTGTGGTACTCCTGAGCTACTTGAATCTACTGAGCAAGCTACCAAGAAAATTGAGCTTGTCAGTGACATTCTTCCGCGTGGCACCTACCAAATCATCGTAGATCGCAAATGTGTCGGCTTCGTCGGAGTCTTGGCATTCGATTTCACCATCGAAATGAATTGTCTTGACCTACCCACCGTCTGTGATTTGGGAGGACAATTTATCGACCGTGGAGATAAAATATTTGGAATGCTATCTGAATCCGATCAAGCATCCAGTGCCTTTGAGGCATTTACATGTGAAGGAAAAGAATTCAATTTTGGGATAGGCAGTTATGCCAAAATCTACACGTATGTCAACAAAGAAGAAACGCTCGATATAGACTTGTTTGATTCACCAGCCAGCACCCGGTTTTTCGTTTTTTCTTGTGATTGTGCCGAAGATGAGGGTTGCATTCCCAACTGTGTAGGAGAAGATGATGATGGATTCTTAGCCATTGATGAAGCGACCGAACCTTTTTACTACATCGTTATGATCGGAAATGAAACCGGTTCCCTGGGTTTCCAGCTCACCCCCTCGGGACCGTGCACAGAAAGCGACGTCATGCCATTAAGTTGTGGACAAACGGTGAACGAGATTGATCTCAGTGACGAAAAAAGCAACTTTAATACTATTGAGGCAGAGTTCAACATATACACCAATTGTGCCCAACAAACAAGCAAGTCTTACCAGGGCGGAGATGTCGTCTTCGCAATCAATCTGGAGGACGTGCAATTGGCAACCATTACCTTGACAAGTGAGGTTGATATAGGCATGTTTTTATTCAGCCAGGAGTGTGGATCCACCTGTCTCGCATCTGCAGAAATAAGCGGTGGTGGGCAGGTAACTATTGATTCACTGCCGTTGTCGGGGCTCCATTATCTGGTGGTTGACAAAGCGGTGGAAGACGGTCCTGGGCTATTTGACTTGACGTTGGGCTGTGAGCCCCTTGAAGTAAACTATCTAAACTTCTCAGATACCTCAATCTGTTCTGGTGAACCTCATCGAGTAAATATTCAACCTTTGGATGGTACCAGCCTCGTAAATAAAAAACCTTTGGGGCCCACTGATGTAGTAGCTTTTTATCACCAGAATGGGGATGAAGAAATACTAAATTCACCCGCTTTCAGGTGGAATCCTTTAGCCGGACTTGAATTTGATTTAATTGGTGATCTAAGTCTTGATTTGCCGGTATTGAAATGCGGATATGCCCTGAATGAGCCCTTCATCATTAAGGTGATCCGCCATGAGAATGGGACAATTTCCGGCACACCAGTCACTGCAGCCTATGCACCTTCTATACCAGATTCTGCAACGGTTGAAGGTGTCTACATGCCTAATGGATCCAGTTCAATCCTACGCCTAACTGGAAATAATGCGGATCGGAATTTCATTAGTGCCAACCTGCTTTACAAACTAGTATCCGAAGAGGGTGACTCGGTAAGAATAATCGTTACCTCTAATTATTCATGGTCAGTTGTGGCAGGTGTTCCTTGGATTTCTGTCTCTCCTGAATCCTCTAATTTCTCCGCTCCATTATTTATCTCCGTCAGTCCCAATTCGACCAAAGAAAATCGTTCTGCCGAAGTACTTATAATCGGAAGTGATGGATTGACCCAATCCATTTTGATTGAACAGCTAGGATCAGATATGACGGGTATTAACTTATCTGAGAAACTGGGAATGACCATAAGTCCAAATCCGGTGACCGGCCTGCTTCAAATGGATTTCGAAGGATCTCCCAGCATAGAGGTGATTGAGATCGCTAATTTCTATGGACAGGTGGTAACTTCCTGGAAACCTGACATTGGCAGAAAAATGCAAAAAGATATTTCCGATTTAAGTGCTGGAATCTATTTGGTCCGTGTGAAAACAACCCTTGGATGGGCAGCCAAAAAGCTGATCAAGATGTGATATGGTTAGACAACTCATTCCTATTCTCTTGTTTTTGCTTTTAGTTTTCAACTGTGTAAAAGTGGATCCCCTACCTTTCGTAGATATTGAGTCTATCAATGACGATCAGTGGAAAACTATTGAAGCAACAGCCGAGCTGGGTGGGAGCGACGATTTTACTGTGCAGGAGATGGGTTTCCTCTATTCCAGTGAAAATCCGGTACCTACGATTAATGGTGTTAATGTGCTTAAGGAGACTTCTAAAGATACCACGGCCTTTGAGTCCATAAACCGAACATTCTCAATCCGAATTTCCAATTTGGCCGTACCACCACATCGCTACTATGTAAGGGCTTATTTGAAGTATAGAGACCAGTATGTCTACAGTCCGGGAATTGAGGTAGTAGATTTCGATGATGGCTGGGTTCTTTCGGACCAAGTATTGGAAAAGGTGTCTTGGTCTCAGGTAGCAGAGATGGTCAATGGACGGCTATATTTTGGCCTGGGCTGTGGACAGAGTTCTCCCTGTCAACCCACAGTAGATTTTTGGTCCCTAGACCCATTTTCGGGACCGATAGAACCCGAGGCCTCATTCCCTGCGCAAGCTCGTAGTGATGGAGTTTCGTTTGTTTTGGATGATATCATCTATTTTGGTCTTGGGACTCAAAGCAGTGACTTTTGGAAATTTGATTTTCACAGTGGGGAATGGGAAGAGGTAGAAGATCTCTTTCCTGGCGAGTACAGGTCTGAGGCATCATCATTTGTGATTGATGATCGGGCTTACGTGGGATTTGGCCAGAATCATAGGACAATATTTAATGATCTGTACGCTTTTGATGGAAGCCATTGGACTCAGGTGAATCTTTCCACCGACTCCGTTCCTCCAGCACGTCGAAATTCGCTTGGCTTTAGTCATCAAGGTCTAGGTTACTTATTGATGGGCTCTAATGAAACAAGCAACATTAGAGACCTTATTGAAATCATTCCTATGGGCGAATCATTTGCCACCTGGCGACGCGTGGATGGTGCTGCACTCCCGAACTTTCGGCACTCTTTTAGCCACCTTAAAATCCGGGGACGGACATTTCTTGGACTGGGTCTCTTAAACGATTCTTTTCTGTCCGATTGGTACGAATTTTCACCTAACGTATCCGGTTATTTTATGGAGAAAGCCTCACTCCCATCTCGGGGAAGAGCATTTGCGGGATCCTCAAATTTGGACGATGCTGGATATGTGATCGGAGGTTTGACTGATCTGCGGGAGAATGCTATTGCTGAAATCTGGAAATATATTCCCGATGAATAATCTGATCGTATCTGTTTTGCTGTTGCTCGGCGCCCATGCAGTCGTAGGTCAGGATATCATTTCTGCCGAACTCCATCAGATCGAGCTAACATTTCGTCAAGACGGTGATAACTTATCGTTACATTTCGAGAGCCCTGAGGGCAAGCACCTGTTCCTCAAGGACTGTCAACTAAAACTAGAAGGCGCAGATTTAATTATCGACTTTCAATCTGAAAGGCAACTTAAAGACCACCAATATCAACTTTCTATCTGGTGCCTTGATCCATTTGATAATATAATTTTTCCCTCGAAACATCGATTGGAAGGACCAACAACAATAGAAACAGGCATCTCTGAAAAGTTGATTTGGCGCAATTTTACGGAGCAAGTACTTTGGTTGGATAAACCAATGAAATTAAACATTCGAACGCACCTCTATGGTTCGCTAGCCATTAAATGTAGCGATGGGCTACCACCGAAGCCACTTAGTGATTCACTTATGAGGAAAATCTACCTTACTGGAGCAATTTTGGGCATCGGATTGAGTTCCTATGGCCTAGCAAAACGTGTGGTGGCAAAAAGAGCCTATGCCAATTATAATGAAAAATGGAAAACGAGTCGACCTGCTGCTGAAGCTGTCGATGATCTTAAAAAAGCCACCGACAATAACTCAACTTTCAAGGCCTGGACTACGATTGGAATTGGAATATTGGGACTCACAAGTATCGTTTATGCGGAGAATCTGCGGATCCACCTGAGGAAAAGAAAGCTCTATCGCAAATATTGTGATCGAACCACTGCTATTTTGTTATCACCATCTTTTAATAGCACTCCTCTTGGATCTGTTTCAATGGGAGCTTCATTAACCGTTCGTTTCTGATGTGGCGGCTTCTGACTATTCTGCTACTTATTACACAGACCTCCTGGTGCCAAGACGCTTGCTATCAAGATCTACTTGATCAGGGTATCGAGTTATTCAACGATAACGATTATCGTGAATCAATAGAAAAATTCATCAGCGCCGGTTACTGCTACGATAAACCTACCTCTGATATCCTCGACAGCCTTATTAAAAAATCATCTGACAAATGGGTCCTGGCCCTAGAAACCTCCCTAAAGAAACAGATTGAATTGAAGGACAGTATGGAGGCAGCCAAAACGAGAGTTGATGGATTATTAAGGCAGAGCCAGATATATCAAGATACGATCAAGCAGCAAGCCAATAACCTGAAGATCGAGCTTGAAAAGTCTGAGCAACAAAGAAAAAGGACAGAATCTACCCTATATACATTGCAGGCCCAAGAGGCTAAACGCAATAATGAAATGAAAGAAGCTCTTGTTTTAGCGTTTGCTGCACTCGAAGTGAAACCTGATACGATCTATCCCGAAACCTATCGGACATTCACTCAATTCACCGGCCTGACCATGGGTGACACGATATATAGTCACGATAAGAATATTTCTAATTTCTTCGAGTCAGGAAGGCTACACGAACTTCTGGCATTGGGAGAAGGTGGTGAAGTATTGGTCATAGAAACTATTCAAAAAGAGCATAGACGTATCGATCTAAGCCCAAGATCCGTTTTAGCTGCTGACTACAGTGTCTCTGGTGAGTTGGCCGTTGCGACACCTGACTCATTATTTCTTTTTTCCACATCTGAAAGCCAAATTAGATCAAAGGGAAAATACAGCACCGGAGGAAGCCACCTGGTCCAGTATAACAGACAGAGCGGCAGCTTGCTGTGGGCCACTTATGACGGTTCACTATATTACCTGGAACATGGAAGTAGTCAATACATTCGATGGAAATCGAAGGGCGAACGCATTCTCCAGGCCGTCTCATTAGGAGCCTCCGGTCCCACTTTTTGTAGGAGCTCCCAAGGAAATCTCACCATCTGGGACAATATGGGGCGACTATTGAGAGAATTCACCACGTACCGACCCTACATAAAAGATCTGCTCTTCAACCCTTCCCAAAAGATTGTGGCAATTGTACCTACCAAAGGCCAAATTCAAATCTTGGATTCTGAAGGAGAAGCCACTGCTTCGATTGGTCGCGAAGACAGTCAGTGGAATACTGCGATTTTTACTCCCAGTGGAGAACACCTACTGGTTGCAGAAAACCACCAAATGGCCCTCTTTACATTATCTGGGAACGAGATTATTGCTTTCCCAAAACCGAAGGCTCCAATCTCACATATCATCTGCGACCCCGAGGAAGAGCATTTCATTGCAGTGACACAGGATAATAGTACACTGCTCTACCGTAAGCAATTAAATAATATTAGCACAACTACATTGCATGAGGGTGAGAAACTGCATTCAATAGAATACCACAGTAGTGGAGACTTTCTCTTGGGTTCAGCAACCTCCGGGACAATTTTTCTGTGGGATAAAATAGGCAGCCCGCTTATGGAGATCCACTCTGGATCCCAACCAGCTGTCTCCGCTTTTTTTGCTCGTGACGGGGAGTCTTTTTTCGTACTTCACAACAATCAAAATATAGTAAAGTACCCATTACCGAATACAGCAATAGCTTTACTTCGGTCTGGACAGATAGAAGGTCCCGATCCGGAAGAAATAAGAACAAAATACAAGGGAGGAAAAAACGATTAGATATGGATTATGTTTTTCTGGCCTTTTCGAATAGTCATCAAGTACCATTGCCCCATCTCCGAGAAGAAGACGAGACCATATATCGCCTTTTCTTGCAGCGCCAATTGAAAGGCCATGTGCACATACACAGAGATTCTTATGCCACCCGAGAGAACCTTGTGAGCCACCTTTCCGAACTCAAAGATGATCTGATCCTTTTTCACTTTAGTGGGCACGCGGGGGCTCATAAAATTTTGCTTGAAGATCAAGAAACGCACGGCCGCGGTATAGCCACGCTTTTAGGTCAGTGCCCAAAGTTGAAACTCATTGTCTTAAATGGATGCTCAACGAGCGACCAGGTCAAACAGCTTCAAGAGATTAAGTCTCATCCAGTCATCATTGCAACCCATTCTCCCATTGGTGATCAAAAGGCTTCTGAATTTTCGAAGGAATTCTATCAGGAAATGCTCGGACGACTCAACAGTATCTCGAATTCCTTTACCGCAGGTTTAGGAGCCGCACAGACGATGTCGCCCAACATCATCGAGGTGCGGTCTGAATCTCATGCAGGCGATTTAACGCGCGATTCGTGGGGACTCTTCGCATCCAATGACATTGATCTTGAATGGCGATTTCCCGTGACTCCGATGGATCCTAAACCTCCCGGAGATTTCTCAATAAATAAATATTTAATCGATGAATTGATTCGAAGCTTTGCTCCCTATAGTGAAAACTGTCGTAAGATATTTTCAGCAGAATCTGCAGATATCGAAGTAACATATTCGAATAAAAAGATCGCCATCTTGGAATGTCTACCACACCCTGTAAGCCAACAACTTCGGAAGCTCATCGTCAAGTCAGATACAGATTCGTCATTGGTATTCTACGATAAGCCTGGGGTCAATCGATTAAGTCAATTGCATATGACGTTTCAAACGATGATCGAACTCATCGGTTTTGCATCCCTTGCCGAGCTTTGGGATTTTCTCAATGAACACGAGCCAACCGTACCCGAAAATTTGACGACTAGCATAGCCCATCTTTTCACTTCTAAGCGAACTCGTCTGAGCTCGGCCGGTCTCCTCGATATTATTGAGAAGTCGATAGAATTCTTAACCACCGCTAGATACAAGCCCTTTATAGAAAATATGAATCAACTAAGTGAGGTATCACTTCGTCACATTCGAGATCTATGTCACTACTTTGATGCCGTAGATACTCAAATACAGGACCCGGAAGAGCTTTCGCAAAATATCATAAATCAGCACTGTATTGATGCTGAAAAGAATCTGGCAGAGCTATTTGACGAACTCGCTTTCATTATTAATTACACGGTCATTTCAGTAAAAGATATCGGGGTAATCAATTATAAACACTTCAAAAAGCCCATATTCAAGCATCGAGTCATCAAATTAGTCCAGACCTTTGTAGGCTTGGAAACCGAAGAGGAAGCACATGAAACTTTCCTAGACAATTCTTCCGTGCTCTTAATGAATGAGGATTCTAAGGGAGGTACGCGGTACCTTAATTTATCTCCATTTATTTTCGACGAAAATGCGTTTGAGAATCGACAATCCGATGAGGCTAAACTTCGATTTTTTCAATATTACCTTCCAGATAGAGACACCTTCTGTTTTAAGCATGTATACAAACCTCATGAAGCAGTGCTCATGGTCGACGATGCAAAACTTCAACCTATAAAAAGACAAATTAGCGCCTTTGCTACCTCACTTTTTAAAAAGCCTGTGCAAGAGCTCTATGAATAGTCCCTTCAAACTGTTGGATGCTTTTACTTTGGAGGACAAGGACTCCTTTTTCGGTCGAGACCAGGAAATCGAAGCTTTGTACAATATGGTTTTTCAATCCCGTCTTATCCTCATTTATGGTCGCTCCGGCACGGGAAAGACAAGTTTAGTACGCTGTGGTTTGGCAAGTAAATTTGATGGACCCGATTGGTTGCCGATATACATCCGGAGGTATGAAAACATCAATGAATCACTACTATCTTCCTTGAATGATAAATTTGATGGTGACATCAATAGTGACCCAGTAGAGTCTACAAATGCCATCTTTAATCAATCTTTGCGTCCCATCTATTTGATTTTTGATCAGTTTGAAGAGTTATTTATTTATGGCTCGGACCATGAGAAGGCAACATTTATCGGTCATGTGAAGGCCCTATACCAAGCGAATATTTCCTGCCGAATCCTCCTCATTATGAGGGAGGAATATTTAGGTCATCTTTATCATTTTGAGAAGAGCATTCCCGGCCTATATGATCATTCCTTGCGGGTAGAGCCGATCACGGTCAAAAAAATGATGATTATTCTGAAGTCATCCTTTGAAAAATTCAATATTACTTTGCCCATGGCTGGCGAGCAAGGTTATCAGTTGATCATTGATAAAATAAGCCAAGGTCGATCAGGTATCCAACTACCCTTTGTCCAGGTGTACCTCGATATGTTGTACAAGATCGACTACCGACGAACCTATCCGAATGTCGATCCGGATGAAGAATTTCCACCGTTGGAAATTACCAGAGAAGAAATCCATGCCTTTGGTGGAATCGATGATGTTCTTCCAGAATTTCTTAGCAATCAATTGAGAAGAATTCAGAAAATAATCTCAGATAATGATCCTAATTTACCTGACGATATTGTTAGTCAGGTACTTGATGGTTTTGTCTCACATGATGGAACCAAAAGACCATTGCGATTCAATACGATTGAAGACAGCAATCAGATTGCGGTGCACGAAGCGGATACTGAGTTTATTCCTAACCTATCATCGAAGATACTTACGGAATGCCTCAACCAACTTGAACGTAGTCGACTTATTCGATCGGACAAGGACTATTATGAACTGGCTCATGATACGCTGGCAGAACTCATAGAGCGTCAACGCACCACCGACCAGCGCCTTAAACATGAAGTGAGGCAAAGGATTCATAATGCTCATATAGAGTATGAACAGACTGGGCAATACTTGAGTCAGCGACAGCTGGATTCCTTTCAGCGAGTATTGCCTACCATGCAGCTTGGTGCAGATCTTATTGAATTTGTAGATCGCAGCAAAGAAAATGCAGAGGCTGAGGACCTGAAAGAGAAGTGGCGAAGAGATGAGGAGCTTAGGAAGACGCAAGCTCTCCTCCATACGCAAACACAAGCAGCTGAGAGACAGAGCGTTTTTACTAGATGGATCCTTGCCGTTGCAGTACTCGCAATTTTAATGGGTATATATGGAGTGTGGACACGGAACAACCTGCTACAAACTGAGAAGGAGAAGGCTTTTGAGGTGGCAATGAAAGACTGCAATATTGATAAGAACAATGGCAATTACTCACGTGCACTAGATCGACTGGAATCGATCCGGCAGAACGGTAATGCCTTGCATACCTCCCAGGCAGATTCGATGATACTGCTCTTGAAAAAATTGGATTTGCTGACCACCGCTGCTGAACAGAAAAATAGGCAAGCTATCGACGAGAAGGTCGACCAAGAGGTGCTGCTGGCTAGCGCTTTGGTCCTTTACGACAGTGCATATCGTATCGATTTGTCTGATCAACTACTTCAAAACAAGAAAAATCAACTGGCAGTCACCATAAATAACAAATTTTTGGAACTGCTGAAAAAAGCGGAAGGATTGGCCAAATACAGAGAGTATGGACAAGCAGCAAGACATCTGGAGATGGCTACAAATTTAATTCCAAAAGATATATCTCTTCTGCCTACTATTTTCCCCAACTACAGTGCGGAGCAAAGATCAGATTTGCTAAGGTCTCTTGAGGAGGATATCGGTGAGTATAGGCAGCTCATTAGTGATCTCAATTAGGGCATGATGTGGATGACGGCTTTTTGTGAGTTTGTTGAAGGGTGAGTATCAAGATTAATAATGAAACCAACGTCGTACCCAAATACTTATCAACTGCCTAAACCCGATTATTTGCAGTTTATATGTTTTGTTTAGGAAGTGTTTAGTTTAATGGAAGTAGTATCTATTGCGTCCATGTAACCTGTGTGGGAGCATAGTAGCGATCAGAGGGTTTAAACAAGATATAGTTAGGCCCGTAGTTACGCACAGGCCCTTTGGGATACTCGTGTGCTCGTTCATATAATGGCCGCATTGCTGCGCTATAAATAGGACATTCTCTAAAATCTGACGTAGCCTGCCCCCTCCTCGATACTCCCCATCAAGGACACAAATCATACCCCTCGAGCTCTGTCGCTATTGATGTTGGTTTGTTTCGAACACATATGATTGGGTTACCGTAAACACTGAGATCACTAATATTTGTAGATTGCCACCGAAAAGTATACCACTCTGTCATCGAAATGTATACCAGTCGTCACGAGCGAAAATAAGTTAAGCAACATGTTTATTGTAATTATTGAGAGTTTAGTTGCTCCGATTCATTGAATCTGAATG